>DATCZY010000058.1:0-3999 GCA_036525655.1 Lysobacterales bacterium
GGTGGAGCGCTGGCGCATCCTCAATGGAAGTGTCGATGGTTCCGGAACCAAGCGCTTCATGGTGCTCGATGGTCAATTTGTTCAGCGCGATAACAAAATATGGCGTGTCATAAGCGAAGGCGAAGGTGAAAACCGCGAAAGACGTCTCGAGCCCGTAACCGAACAGGACATTGAAAATGCCAAGCTGAATATTCAGCAACTGGCTCTCGATGGTATCACGCTGGTTACGGAGGAGGATGGCCAGGCCCGTCATAAGATCAAGGACCTGTCCAGGCAAAACGCCGGAACGAAAAATCCATTCGCCGAGCCGGCCGGGCCAGGAGAAAATGAATACGAGGCCAGGCTAAAAGCAATTGAAGCCGTATTTAAGGACGGCGATTCTTTGCGCAGGTCATTTGTGCGGCCAAACGAGGTTTACATGACCAATGCCAACCGGACAGATATCCTGTTCAAGGTGCCTATTGCCGCGGCGGGCCGGGTTTTTACAATCTTTTCAAAAGAAGCGCATATTCATACCGATAACTACCAGCAGATGCATCAGCGGTGGGTTGAAAATCCCGACCAGCCGCCATTCAGACCTCTGTTCGACGTGATTGTCGCCTACATCCACGTAGACGGTGAACCGGTCGAAGGCGGGGATTTCGATATTCAAAGCCTGAACGAACACCTTCCACCCGTTCCGCCTCTATTACAGCCCATAGCCAGCCGTGAGCTTGAGGTGCCGGAAAGTGAAGCACGCAAAACAGGCGTGGCAGCGGGCAGCAAGCGCAGCAGGACGATCAGTTACTCGGGCACGGGGGGGACCGATTTCCCGACGATAAAAGTGCCGGACGGTTTTGCTGATCAAAACCCCGAGCTTGAAAACATTGTCTGGGCGAGCTTCGAAGGGACACAGGTGTTGATGCCCAACCTGACCCACACCATGGGCATCAATACGGAATTTGATCTCAGCCTTAACCCCGAACCCGGATTGGCACGCAAATTCGCGCATCATGATCCACAGCGCTCGCGTGTACTCGTCAACACCGCCGAGGAGTGGGTGTTGTACAACAGTTCCTCTATGTTGTGGAGCCATACGGATAGGGAGAGATTTCCACAACCAGGCTCTTATAATGTTCGTTTTGAAGCCTACCCGATCAGCCGGGCCGAAGGTCAACGCCGCTTTGCCGAGGATCCGGAATTCAAGATTTCCGTCAAGGGCGCCGATCACCCGTTTCATATGCATGTGAACCCGATGTGGGTACTGCGGATCGATGTGCCGGATGAGAACGGTGAATTGCACAATGTCCTGCCTGAACCGGTGTGGATGGACACGGTTGCCATCCCGAGAAATGGCGGGCGCGTGGTTTTCAGGAGCCGATTTGATGATTTTGTCGGCAAGTGGGTCAATCATTGCCATATCCTGTTGCACGAGGACATGGGTATGATGCAGATCGTCGAATGCACCGATCAACCGACAGAGGTCAACTACCATCCACGTAAAAACGTAGCGTCACACACGATGTCCGCCACCGAGGTCGATGCCATTTATCCAAAACCGTCGCTAGAGCTGAGGTATCGGCAGAACATGTCATTTATCGATCCCGGCGAAATCGGTTACCAGGTGTACCCCGGTTTTGAGCTGCAGATTCCGAAGCTGGATGACACGGAGACCGGATAAGCAGGTCGGTTAGAACGCGCTTAAATCAATCGATTTATCCGTAACGCGGGTTGTGCGGGACGTTCACACCGGTGTTTGTTCAGAGATAAGCTCCGGTATCGATGCGGATACACTGAGCAACCGTTACGATCCATTGAGCTGTCGGAAAACCTCGCTGAATCGCTCGGCCTGCTCTGCGTGGCCGAGCATTTCAAGGCGCGCGCTGTATCCTCTGAATGCGTTGGCCGCGGCTCTGCGGTCTTCACCAGCCAGACCGGGCAGCAACGGCGTTGCCTGTTCCAATAGCTCAGCCCCTTCCAGCCAACGGTCCTGGCCTGCGAGGATGAGGGCCAGTTCGATCAGGCGGGTCGTGGTCGCTGCCGATACTCCCAAAGTGTCCTCGATCGCCAACGAGCGCTGCAGCAAGGATTCGGCTTCCTGAAAATTTCCCCGCTGGCGCTCAAGTTGCCCCAGCCTGAAAAGCAGGGCAGAAAGCTGGTCCGGTGCATATGCCTGCTCCTCGGCAATCGTTAACGCCATTGTGCAGGCCAGCACGGCTGAATCCAGCATTCCATTGCCTTCGGCCACGGAGCAGGCCTTGAGCTGCCGCTCATACTCGGTGGCTGCATTGCTGCCGTTACAGGCACCCAGAACGAGTAAAAGCGCCAGTGCTGCAAGCAAGCGGGCCATGGTCAATCCTGTGAAACGGGCGGGCTGAATAATCGGGAGCATCAAGGTGTTTATTCTAATACGTTGCGTGCGGCAAAAAAACCGGCCCGCTACCGGACCGGTTTTTCCTAACATCCTCGACCGAAAAAACGCGATCAGGCCGCTGCAGCTGCAGCAACTCGAGTACGTCATCGTTCCATCCGTTATTTATGTCCCGCGCTCTGGGGCACTATCTGCAATGACTTGAGGAACATCACGAGCGCCTTCTGATCATCTAAATGACTCTCTTCGAATGCATCCCGCGAGGCACGTCCCTCTCCCCCATGCATCAGGATGGCCTCGGTGATGGTGCTCAGGTCACCGCGATGACCATAGGGCGCCGTATTACCGACATCCCAGAGTTTACGCGTCAGAAAATACTCGGTTCCCGGCTTACCATCCTGGCTGGGGCGGCCCTGCGCGAGTTGTTCATTGCAAAACCAGCGAATGGCTCCGGGGCCGGCATCGTCACACAGATTGTGACGTTTCAGGTCGGTGTAGGCGCGGACAATGGCACCTCCACCCGGACTTTTTTCCAGACGGGGCAGGTCACCCTGTTTGGTCATGTCGAAAGCATAGTCCGGACACCCCTGCGCCGCGTTTTTGCAGGTGCCCGGCGGATTATACGGATTGGGCTCAACGAAATGACGATCGTTCAACACCATCTCGGGAACGTGACAGGACGCACAGCCGATCTCGTCGAAGACCATTTCACCCTCAATGATCTGTCCCAGCTCAGCTTCGTTTTGTGGCAGGACCTGGGTCGGGGTCGACAACTGCGCCTGCCAAATGGTAATTGCAGTGATGTCACCGATGGTCAGTTCGCGATGAACACCGTCATTGTCGTGGTCGGGGTCGAAATCCTTTCCGGGGTTCAGGTCGAAGCGCTCCTCCGCCTGCATGCCGTGGTGGTGGTTCATGGCATTGTCGGTAAACTCGCGCAGCGAGATGACCTTGCCGGCCTGGTGGAACGGCTTGATGATCAGGTCGTGGTCGATGCCCTCGGCTTCCACGACTTCACCGTCGATGATTTCAATCTCAAAATCTACTCCCTTGGTACTCAGCACATGCTTGCCATCAGACAGACCCGCGCGCTGGGCCAGCAGATCATCCGTCATTTCGCGTGCCAGCATTTCGATCGGGCCGGCGCCGTGCATACCCAGGGTATTGCGGCTGTTGCTCTTCTCCGGGCTCACCGTGAGGGTCATCGGATCCAGGGTTTGCGCCAGCACAAATACGTTGGCGACGAAATCGCCGGCGCCACCGGCTTCCGGTTCATTATGGCAACCGCCACAGGCGTCCGAATCCGGTGCCGAGGTGCGTAACTTGGCTATCTGACCCGCATTCAGGGCAATGCCTAAATCATCAACCGTGGGAACCGCGCGTTTGTCGCCGCCCCCGGTCGTCTCCGGGCGGCCCCGGCCATCACACTGGTTGAACTTGGTCACGAACAGCAATTCGCCGTGATCATTGATCTGCTCGAACTTCAATTGACCGCTGTTGATATCCGCCTGCTCTATCGACACTGGCACGGTCGGTGAATCTGCCGCCAGTTCGGGAGGGCAGACCTTGGGTGTTGCAGCCAGTGCGGTTGCCGGCAGGGCCGGGGTGCTTGAAGCAAGAAGGATGGATACTATAATTTTTCTCATTAT
>DATCZY010000059.1:0-8717 GCA_036525655.1 Lysobacterales bacterium
CACCATATGTTTACCGTGGGTATGCCTTTACAGGGCGAGTTGTTCTTTATGTATGCCACCATGTTGATCTCCGTGCCCACCGGTGTGAAGGTATTCAACTGGGTTAGCACCATGTGGCAGGGTTCGATGACCTTTGAAACCCCGATGTTGTTTGCCATTGGCTTTGTGGTGTTGTTCACCATTGGCGGTTTGTCCGGCCTGATGCTCGCAATTACCGCGGCCGACTTCCAATATCACGACACCTATTTTGTGGTTGCCCACTTCCACTACGTACTGGTTCCCGGCGCGGTATTCGCGTTGATGGCGGCCACCTATTACTGGCTGCCTAAATTCAGCGGCAATATGTACTCGGAAAAATGGGGCAAGATCCATTTCTGGTTATCCGCGATCTTCGTCAATGTGCTGTTCTTCCCGCAGCACTATCTGGGACTCGCCGGCATGCCGCGCCGAATCCCCGATTACTCGCCGCAGTTTGCTGATTTCAACATGATTTCGTCGATCGGCGGTTTTGCCTTTGGCGCCACCCAGTTGATATTTGTCGGGGTGATCCTGCACTGTGTATTCAGGAGCAAAGTCAAAGCAACCGGCAAGGTATGGGAAGGCTCAAGAGGTCTGGAATGGACACTTGACTCACCGCCCGCTTACCACAGCTTTAACACGCCACCGGTTGTGACTCACAACATGTTGAGCCGTGCGGATTGAGAGGAACCTTGACCATGAACGATCCGTCCCAATCACAAGAGCTTCGCCAGAAACGAGCCCAGGCTGTTAAAACCGCCTGGATTCTTGGGATCATAGCCGCATCGATCTTTGCAGCTTTTATCGGCTCAGCTATCCTTGGACGTTGATATGGACCTGAAACAAAAAAACCGCAGAACGACAAGACGGCTGGCGTTGGTAGCCGTTGGCATGTTCGGTTTTGGCTTTGCCCTGTGGCCCTTGTACACCGTTTTATGCGAGGTGACTGGTCTTGGCGGACGTGCTATTCAGGTTGCTGAAAACAATGATCGGGCAGAGGCTTCGGAGCGGGTTGTCAACATTCGTTTTGATGCCAGCGTCAACTCGTCCTTACCCTGGGAATTCAGGGCAGTAGACAAGGTCCAGCAATACAATTTGGGCGTACCGAGTAAGGCGCTATACGTCGCCACGAACCCGGGAAACGAATCGGTCACCGGCCAGGCAACGTATAACGTCAGCCCGCCCGAAGCCAGTTTATATTTTGTTAAAACCGAGTGTTTCTGTTTTACAGAACAGGCATTAGCCGCCAATGAAAGCCGGGAAATGCCAGTTTATTTTTACGTTAAATCGGATCTGCCAGAACATATCAAGGACATCACTTTGTCTTATACCTTTTACCAGCTAGGCTATGAGCCGTCACAACGCACGGCACATCATTAATACTTAGGAAAACGAGAACTTACCATGGCACAACACGCTGAAAATTCCTATTACGTTCCCCACGGCAGCAAATGGCCGATTGTCGGCTCATTGGGAATGATTACGATGCTGGCCAGTGCTGCCAGCTGGATGAATGGTTCGCCAACCGCGCAATGGACATTCTGGATAGGCATGGCCATCATCATTTTCATGATGTTCGGTTGGTTTGGAACCGTCATTCGCGAAAGCGAAGCCGGCATGTACAACGCGCAGGTTGACGGCTCATTTCGCCTTGGCATGACCTGGTTCATTTTCTCCGAAGTGATGTTCTTCGCCGTATTTTTCGGTACCTTGTTTTATGTGCGGGCGCTGTCCGTGCCATGGCTGGGCGGCGAAGGATCGGGGGCGGCAACCAATGAACTGCTGTGGCAGGGTTATATGCCGGTGTGGCCAACCAATGGCCCGGGCAATGTCGGTGGCGAATTCAAAACCATCCCGGCATTCGGCGTACCTTTTATCAACACCCTGATTCTGTTGACGTCCGGCCTGACCGTGACTTTGGCCCATCACGCGCTCAAGAAAAATCACCGCAACCTATTGGTATTATGGCTCGCGGCCACCGTTGCGCTTGGTTTTACCTTCATCGGTTTCCAGGTAGCTGAATATCATGAGGCTTACACCGAACTGGGTCTGACGCTTGGCAGCGGTATATATGGCGCAACGTTTTTCATGCTGACCGGCTTCCACGGTATGCACGTGACCCTCGGCGCCATCATGCTCGCCGTCATCATGTTCCGCAGTATGAAAGGCCATTTCAAGCCGAATCACCACTTCGCATTCGAAGCGGTCGCATGGTACTGGCATTTTGTTGACGTGGTTTGGCTCGGCCTGTTTATATTTGTGTACGCACTCTGAACCTGTCCCATAACGAAAGATACGGCAAAGCCCGCATATATGCGGGCTTTGTCAATTTAGAAACCTTTAAACCCAGGTAGCAAAGAGTTTACTATTCTCCTGCACCATATCTGATGGGACCACCTGAAGGTTCAATCCAGCCCAACTGAAACATGACGTAGAGAAGCAAAAGCAAAAACAGGGAAAGGCCTATTCGCCACATCAGACGCTGAAGCGTACGTTCACCCTCTCCTTTATCCTTGACCATGAACACAAACGCCGATCCCAGAGAATAAAGAATGATCACCAGGAAAAAAACGATAACTGCTTTGACCAACATGCCAGTATTCCAGTGTGGAAAAGCCTAGAGTAGATATGCTGCCAAAAGTATTCAAGTCATTCCGGCCCTCAAGGGCGGCCACGCTGGCTTTATTCCTGCTGGCATGCCTGTTTGCGACACTGGGAACATGGCAGCACAAACGTGCCTCGGAAAAATTGGCGCTTGAGCAGCAGCATCAAAACGCCCCGCCCCTTTCGCTCGAAACTGCCATGGCAAAGAACAGTCGCTTTTCAACGATAGGTGTAAATGGTCACTACGACGTGGAACGCCATATTCTTCTGGATAACCAAATCTGGCAAGGGCGTGCCGGCGTCTATGTGTTTACACCTTTCTATACGAATGAAGGTGCGGCGATTCTGGTCAACAGGGGCTGGTTACCCCTCGCCGCGGATCGAAAAGACATGCCCGGGATACCCACACCGCAACAAGAGATTGTTTTGCAGGGAGTTCTCAATACGCCACCTGTACCGGGCAGGATACTGGGTTCTGCCGACCAGCTGGGGCAAGAACAGTGGCCGCAATTGGTGACGTACTTGAACTTGCCCGATATTTCCGACTCATTGGGAACACCACTCGAGAACTGGGTGATACAATTGTCAAAGTCTGAACCTTACGGATTCGACGGGCGTGATTGGACGCCCGTGTATATGAGCTCCAATCGTCATCAGGCTTACGCTTTTCAGTGGTTCGCACTGGTAGCATCCTGTGTTGTAATGTGGGTCTTTCTCGGTTTTAGAAAACCATCTGGAATTAGTAAATGAGCCTGTCCCGTCAGCAATATACACTTCTTGGCATATTCGCCCTCTTTTTTGGCCCTGTACTACTGGTCATGTTGATGCGCTCATCGTGGTGGCAATATCAGCCCAGCGGTTTAAAGAACAACGGTTACCTGGTGCAGCCGCCGGTTCATCTTTCAATTGAAAAGACAGACGGTATCGATGGCAAGTGGTTGATTCTCTATGTACTCGATGACCCATGTGAGCAGGAATGTATCGACAACGTCACCAACCTGAGACAAATCCACCGGGCCACCGGAAGGAATGGTGAGCACCTGGCCATCGCCTTACTCGGTAATA
The DNA here is from genome assembly GCA_036525655.1 of Lysobacterales bacterium. Taxonomy (GTDB): domain Bacteria; phylum Pseudomonadota; class Gammaproteobacteria; order Xanthomonadales; family SZUA-36; genus SZUA-36. Next base: position 3,688 of record DATCZY010000059.1, read on the forward strand.
CGGAGCTGGAACCGGAGCTGCAATCCAGACTGAAAACGATATATCCGGAGTTTAATTTTGTGGTGGACTCCAGTCACGCTGCATCGAACATGCTGGAATCCATCAATGCTGGGATTACAACCGACCCCGGTAACATAAGGACATACGTGCTCGATCCGATGCTCAATGTGATACTTGCCTACCGCTCCAGCGCCAATCCGACCGATATACACAAAGACCTCAAGCGCTTGCTGAAATGGTCCGACCAGGCGGGCAAGTGAAGGCCCAGACCATGCATAGACTGGCGATGATTGCAGCGATCATTGCTTTTTGCGTCATTGTCCTGGGCGCCTGGGTGCGGCTGTCTCATGCCGGGCTGGGTTGTCCGGATTGGCCGGGCTGTTATGGAAAACTTACCTGGCCCAATGCTGTTGAGGAAATTAACACCGCCAACCAGGCTTTCCCTGACCGCCCCTTTGAAAGCAACAAGGCATGGCGGGAGATGGTCCACCGCTATCTTGCCGGCAGCCTTGTGCTCCTGATTTTTGCAATGAGTTGGCTGGCCTGGCGCGGTCCGGAGCAACTCCGCAGGTTCAGGCTGATTACGACCGCTTTGGTCGTGCTGATCATATTTCAGGCCATGCTGGGTATGTGGACAGTCACGTTAAAACTCAAGCCCATCATCGTGATGGCGCACCTGCTCGGCGGACTCACGAGCTTTGCGCTCATTCTATGGTTAATGTTTGCGAGCCGCAGCGGGTTTTCTGACAAACCAAGCATGAAGGTTCGCAGGATGCGTGAACCGATCATCGTCGCACTTGTTGTTCTGGGCATGCAAATCGCTCTGGGCGGCTGGACCAGCGCCAATTACGCGGCACTGGCCTGCCCGGACGTCCCCATGTGCGGCGGTCAGTGGTGGCCGGACGCCAATTTCAGGGAAGGTTTTATCCTGTGGCGGGAGGTTGGCGTGAATTATGAAGGCGGCCTGCTTGACCAGCCATCACGGGTCGCGATACACCTTACACACAGAATTGGTGCTGTCATAACGCTGCTGGTTCTAATCACACTGGCATTCCGGTTAATGAAAGTCCCGCAACTGAGAACTGGCGGCCAGGTTCTGATGAGCCTGGTGCTGCTCCAGTTCGCGCTCGGCATTATGAATGTTGCACTCTACTTGCCGCTGCCAAATGCGGTCGCTCATAACGCGGGAGCGGCGCTATTACTGGCGACTTTACTTGGGCTGCTCAACAAGACTTCAACCAGGGCCTCCTGACGCCGTGTCCAAGACCTTTTACCAGTACCTGGAGTTATGTAAACCGCGCGTCGTGGTCCTGATCGTCTTTACCGCGGTGGTCGGCATGTTCCTGGCGGTTCCCGGTTGGCCACCCTTAATCTCCTTGCTGGCCGGCACAATCGGTATCGGACTGGCGGCTTCCTCTGCCGCAGCGATCAATCATTTGCTGGATCATCGCATTGACGCGAAAATGGCGCGTACAAAACGCCGACCGCTGGCCAGCGGGAAACTGACAGAGCGAAATGTCCTGTCTTTTGCGATGACACTCGGTGTGCTGTCCATGGTGATACTGGTGCTATGGGTTAACACATTGACGGCCGCCCTTACATTCCTGTCTTTGATCGGATATGCGATTGTTTATACGGTCTGGTTGAAACGTGCAACGCCACAGAATATCGTGATTGGTGGTGCCGCAGGTGCTGCCCCGCCCGTACTGGGTTGGACCGCGGTTACCGGCAGCCTGGATCCCCAGGCCCTATTGTTGTTTCTTATCATATTTGTCTGGACACCACCGCATTTCTGGGCCCTGGCAATCTACCGCAAAGATGAATACGCACTGGTGGATATACCCATGTTACCGGTCACTCACGGTACGGCTTTCACCCGCTTGCAAATTTTGCTGTACACCGTACTGCTGGTCATCGTAACCACGCTGCCTTTTCTGACCCGTATGAGCGGCGTTGTCTACCTCGCCGGTGTCAGCGTATTGAACCTTGGTTTCCTGTGGTATGCCCTGCGCATGATGGTGAGCAAGGATATCCTGCTACCGATGTATACGTTCGCATTTTCCATCACTTACCTGATGGTTTTATTTATGTTTCTGTTGGTTGACCATTACGTAAACCTGATGCTGTGACTTGGTTTTCAACAAATTTTAATAGGCGTAAAATGCGCTTTCCCCACAACCCATAACGAGCCCCGAGATGCCGATTGAACCCAACCGACCTGAACGCAACGTAGAATCGCCATTGACGGACTTAGAGGATCATGCGGCCTTTATTCGCAGACACATTGGACCGGATGACGCACAGATCAAACATATGCTGGGTGTTCTCGGCCTTGAGTCTCTGGATGCCCTGATAGAAAGCACACTGCCTCGCTCCATCCAGGTGGACGGACCGTTGGCGCTTCCGGAGGCGCAGAGTGAAACCGTGGCCCTGCAAAGACTGCGTAACATAGCCAGTCAAAACATCCTGAAACACAGCATGATCGGCATGGGTTATCACGACACCATTACACCATCGGTCATTCTCCGCAATGTTCTGGAAAACCCAGGTTGGTACACTGCATATACGCCTTACCAGGCGGAAATCTCACAGGGTCGACTCGAGGCAATGCTGAATTATCAGCAAATGATCTGCGATCTGACCGGCATGGAGTTGTCCAACGCCTCCTTGCTTGATGAGGCCACGTCAGCGGCGGAAGCCATGACGATGCTCAAACGCATCAATCGCAAAAATCGTAGCATGCGGTTTTTTGTTGACCAGGGCATCCTGCCACAAACGCTGGATGTCATACGTACACGAGCGGGCCACGTTGGCTTTGAAGTCATTACGGGTAACCCTGACAAGGAAATCAGCCAGGGCGATTTCTTTGGGGTCCTGTTGCAGTACACCGCGGCCAATGGCGAAGTCAATGACATCGGACCCTGGATCAGCGCTGCGCATGATCGCGGGGCACTGGTTGTGGTCGCAGCCGACATGATGAGTCTCGTTCTATTGAAGTCGCCCGGAGAGATGGACGCAGATATCGTCGTCGGTTCCTCACAGCGCTTTGGCGTTCCAATGGGATTCGGGGGTCCCCACGCGGCATTTTTTGCAACAAGGGATGAATTCAAGCGTTCGGTACCAGGCCGAATCATCGGCGTTTCCAAAGACCGCCAGGGAAAACCCGCCATGAGAATGGCACTACAGACCAGGGAACAGCATATCCGTCGTGACCACGCGACCAGCAACATTTGTACGGCACAGGCGCTGTTGGCCGTAATGGCGAGCATGTACGCCATATATCACGGCGCCGAAGGACTAAAACGCATCGCCCGGCGCATCCACAGGCTGACAAGCCTGCTGGTTACCGGACTCAGGTCATTGGGATACCAGGCAGCCAATCATGCCTGGTTCGACACCGTTACCCTGCACTTGCCGACTGATCAGGCAGAATCTATCCAAACGAGGGCACAGGGAGCGGGTATCAATCTTTACCTGGGAAATGGCGGGCTGAGTATCAGCATCAATGAGAAAACCACGCGCGACCATATCAGCAGGCTGTGGGACGTGTTTGCCAATGGCGCAAAGGTCGAAGATTTGGCAAGTGTTGATCTATCTGTTGAGCCCGGATTTACACCGATAGCCGCTCATTTGCAGCGCAAAAGCAGCTTTCTGCAACATCCGGTGTTTAACCGTTACCACTCTGAGACCGAGATGCTCCGCTATATCAAGCGACTGGAAAACAAAGATCTGTCTTTGGCTCATGCGATGATCTCACTCGGTTCATGCACGATGAAACTTAACGCAACCTCTGAGATGATACCGGTCACGTGGCCCGAGTTTTCCGACATGCATCCGTTTGCGCCAGCCGATCAGGCAGGTGGCTATCACGAGTTATTCCGGGAACTTGAAAAAATGCTGATTGCCTGCACCGGGTATGATGCGGTATCACTGCAGCCCAATGCCGGCTCGCAGGGAGAATATGCGGGTTTGCTGGCGATCAAGGCGTGGCATGCCTCAAGGAACGAAACACATCGCAACATTTGCCTGATCCCTTCATCGGCACATGGCACAAATCCTGCCAGCGCCGCCATGGCCGGCATGGAAATCATCATTGTCAAATGTGACGATAATGGCAATGTAGATATCGAAGACCTGCGCGCAAAAGCGAAAAAACATGCCAGTGCGCTTTCTGCTCTGATGATCACCTACCCGTCAACCCACGGGGTGTTTGAACAGAAGATTACCGAGATATGCGACATCATCCATCAAAATGGTGGACAGGTTTATCTCGATGGCGCCAACCTTAATGCACTGGTTGGATGTGCAGCACCGGGCAAGTTCGGTGCTGACGTATCACATCTGAACCTGCACAAGACTTTCTGCATTCCCCACGGCGGAGGCGGGCCTGGCATCGGGCCCATTTGCACCGGTGCACACCTGGCGCCTTTTCTGTCGGGCCATTCGGTTGTCAAAATCCCTGGACCCCATGCCACCAATGGCGCGGTGGCTGCGGCGCCCTGGGGCAGCGCCGGCATTTTGCCCATAACCTGGACCTACATCGCCATGATGGGGCGCGAAGGCATGAAAAAGGCGACACAGGTTGCCATCCTGAACGCCAACTACATTGCCCACAGGTTAGCGGGTGCCTTTCCTGTGCTTTATACCGGTCCAAATGGCCGTGTTGCACATGAATGCATCATAGATCTACGGCCGTTCAAACAGTCGAGCGGAGTCAGTGAGGAAGATGTGGCGAAGCGCCTGATCGATTATGGTTTCCATGCACCGACCATGTCTTTTCCAGTTCCGGGCACATTGATGATTGAACCGACAGAAAGTGAATCACTGTATGAAATCGACCGCTTCTGCGATGCCATGCTGGCCATCCATCGTGAAATTCTGGCGATTGAAACCAGTCAGATGGACAAGGATGACAACCCACTGGTGAACGCCCCTCACACTCAACTGGACCTGGTTGGAGAGTGGAACCATCCATACAGCAGAGAAACCGCTGCGTTTCCAGCGACTGAACAATGGCAGAGCAAATTCTT
>DATCZY010000060.1:0-14809 GCA_036525655.1 Lysobacterales bacterium
AGACCATATTTTTCGGCAATCGGCCGCCAGTAGCGCAGACCGGAACCACCCATGGCGTCGGCGCATATTTTAAGGCCGGCTTGTTTGATGGCTTGCATATCGATGACATTGGCGAGATCTTCGACATAGGGCGTGATGAAGTCGTGACGCAAGGTCTTTTGCGCCCCGAGCGCTTCCGCGTAGCAGATGCTTTTGACATCGACGTTGTCTTTGGCCAACAGTTGGTTGGCGCGCCTGGCAATCCAACCGGTGGCGTCGGTGTCTGCCGGCCCGCCATTGGGCGGGTTGTATTTGAAGCCGCCGTTATCGGGCGGGTTGTGCGAGGGTGTAATGACGACGCCATCGGCAAGCCCTTCGGTCCGGCCTTTATTGTAGGTAAGGATCGCGTGCGAGATGACCGGCGTCGGCGTATAGCCGCCATCCCGATCGATCATCACGGTGACACCATTCGCCGCAAAAACCTGCAATGCGGTCTTTTCGGCAGGTGTAGACAGGGCGTGTGTATCCTTGCCCATGAAAAGCGGCCCGCTGATGTCCTGACGGCTGCGGTATTCGCAGATCGCCTGCGCAATCGCCTTGATGTGGTCTTCGTTAAAGCTGTTTTTCAGGGAGGTGCCGCGATGACCCGACGTTCCAAAAGCGACCTTCTCACCGGGGTTTGACACATCGGGTTTTGTTTCATAATAGAGACTGATCAGTTCGGCGACATCGGTCAGCTTGTCCTTTGCAACGGGTTTTCCCGCGTCCGGATGAATGGCCATGACTTCCCTCCTGTAAAGTTGTCCGCAGTGTCGCGCTCATTAACGAAACGGCGTTGAATTTTAACACGGCCCGCTGCCAGATTAGCCGATGGCTTTGCCCATGTAACGGCTACAGTCTTGTTACAATCATCGGCTCATTAACTAACCTGGCGCAAAGACCAACTATGAATCAGCTCGAGAAACTGCAGCAATTTACCACCCTGGTTGCCGACACCGGCGATATCGAATCCATCAGGCGCTATCAACCCGAGGATGCGACCACCAACCCGTCGCTATTATTAAAAGCGGTCAGCCTGCCGCATTATAAGCCGTTGTTGCAGCAGGCCCGGAAGTTTGCCGAAGCCCACGGGGGCGACACCCGGACCCAGCTGGATAATGCAACCGATAAACTCGCGGTGCTGATCGGTAAGGAGATTCTGAATATCGTACCCGGGCGCGTTTCCACCGAGGTCGATGCCAGGCTTTCATTCGAAAAGCAGGCGAGCATTGCGCGCGCAAGGAAACTGATCGACCTCTACGAGCAGGGCGGTATCGGGCGCGATCGGATCCTGATCAAGCTGGCTTCAACATGGGAAGGGATCCAGGCAGCTGCCGAACTGGAGAAGGAAAATATCAATTGCAACCTGACCCTGCTGTTCAGTTTTGCCCAGGCGCAGGCTTGTGCCGATGCCGGTGTGTTTTTAATCTCCCCCTTTGTCGGGCGGATTTTTGACTGGTATAAAAAATTCGATGGGGTGGAGTCCTATGCGCCTGCCGATGACCCCGGCGTACATTCGGTAAGGCGCATCTATGCCTATTACAAGAGCCACGGTTTCAATACGGTTGTCATGGGTGCGAGCTTTCGTAATAGTGACCAGATACGCCAACTGGCGGGCTGTGACCGGTTGACCATCAGCCCGGGTCTGATGCAGGAACTGGCCGACAGTAATGAAGACCTGGTAAGGGTTCTCGACGCTGAGTCCGCCTCATCAATCGATGCCAGAACACGTCTCATGGAAGCGGATTTCCGATGGGGGCATAACGAAGATGCGATGGCGACCGAAAAACTGGCGGAAGGCATACGCCTGTTTGCGGTTGACCAGGTCAAGCTGGAAAATGTTTTGAAAGCTTGAAAGGGTCTGTTTGCCGGGTGGCGGCCCGGTGTTGCGAGGGATGGTTGAAGCCTGATGCGGATGCTGTCTCGCTCCCTGACGTTCAGTCGGTATCTAAATGCGGCCATGTGCTTGCGAATAGCATTTATGATGTAAATAAAACTTGACATAAAGTGAAGTGATAATTACTATAAAGACAAGTAAGCTTTACATTATGACAAAGGAGATATACTTATGAACGATTCAAAAGCAGGTTCCGGCCGCTGGGCAGCGGAAATGGAAAAAAACACGATTGTGCTCGGCGCCTGGACACTCGCCTGGGTGCTGACCATGGCGGTGGCGGTTTTCGGCCCGCGATTGATCTGGGGTTCGAACGGCACGTTGTCGTTGATTGCGATTCTGCTCAACCTCGCGGTCGGATTTGGCATGATCATGGCCAACATACGCCACCTCAAGGGGCTGGATGAGATGCAGCAGAGAATCCAGCTCGAGGCCATGGGGCTGTCTTTGGGTGTGGGCCTGGTGGTGGGTCTGGCCTATTCAAACCTGGATGTTGTCAAGTTCATTACGTTTGACGCGCAAATTTCACACCTCGTGATCCTGATGGGACTCACTTATGCCACGGCGGTCTTTGCCGGTCTCAGGAGATACCGATGAAAAACCGCCTGAAAGTACTCCGTGCCGAACGCGACTGGACCCAGGCTCAACTGGCCGATGAGTTGGAGGTTTCGCGTCAGACCATCAACGCCATCGAGAAGGGCAAGTTTGATCCGAGCCTGCCGCTGGCGTTCAAGGCCGCGAGGCTGTTCAAACTGTCCATAGAAGATATTTTTCAGGATGAAGCGGCTCCTTAATACCTGCAAATTTCTGGTAATAGTGCGTCTGTTTTCCCTATACTTCCCGTATGCTTTTTCCTCCCTGAAGGAAGCAGGCCCGACATGAAATATATGACCTGGCGCTTGATCTTATGGCTGATTCCGGCCTTCCTGGCCTCCGGCCCTGTGTTTTCCCAGGACATCATTATCTACACAAAGGCTGGTTGTCCATTCTGCCAACAGGCGACGGAGTTTCTGGAAGACGCAAAACGGCAACACCCCGGCTTTCAGTTTGAAGAAAGAAACATCACTGGCGATGCGGAGACCATGGCCGCGTTCCTGGCCTTGGTTGAGCAATATGAGATCGAACGGCCGGCGGTTCCGCTCATACTGGCAGGAGACCGGGTTTTCGTGGGTTTTCGCACGGAGGAAACGCCCCAGCTGATCGCGGAAGCACTTGGTTGGCATGACCAGGATATCCCGGTCGAAGAACAGGTACCGGGCGTGCAGGAAATACATCTCCCTGCCTGGTTGACCCTGGAGCGTTATGGGCTGCCTGTATTTACCGTCATCATCGGCGTCATGGATGGCTTTAACCCCTGCGCCACGTGGGTTCTGATGTTTCTGCTATCGATGCTGATCCACGTCAAAAGCAGGAAACGAATGTTTCTCATCGCGGGGATTTTCGTCCTGATCAGCGGTCTGGTCTACTTCCTTTTCATGGCCGCCTGGCTCAATTTATTCCTGGCTTTCGGGTTATCGGTCACCCTCAGGATGGTTATTGGCGCACTCGGACTGATGGCCGCCGGATTTCACCTGAAAGATTATTTTATGAACTTCAGGGGGCCTTCGCTGAGTATTTCCCAGAAGAGCAAAAGCAATATCGGCGCGAAAATCCGCTCGGTTATCACCGCAAAAAACCTGCCTGCGGCGATCCTCACGGTCAGCGTTCTGGCGATTCTCGTCAATTTTTATGAACTGCTGTGTACGGCCGGACTTCCGGCAATTTATACCCAGGTTCTCGTCAACCAGAATATCGAAGGGGGGCGTTTCTACGCTTACCTGATTCTGTATAACGTCGCCTATATCCTGGATGATAGCGCGATGGTATTTGCCGCCACCTGGGCGCTTTCAAGCAAGCGTCTTAAACCGGGCGCCGGCAGGATACTGAAGGGTTTGAGCGGACTGGTCCTGCTGGTACTGAGCCTTTTGCTGATATTCAAACCCGAATGGCTGAGTTTTACGCCCTGAGCAGCAGCTTAGGCAACACAGACAACTGGAAATGCAACGATGGTCGGGGGTCCCCCGCCGAGAACGGCGCTGGTCGATCAGGGCTTACCTGCGGCGTTCCAGCGCGCCTTCAACCAGCGAGTAAACGGCCGGCACCACCACCAGCGATAACAGTGTCGAACTGATCATGCCGCCGATCACGGCCACGGCCATCGGCGCATTAGAATCCGAACCGGCGCCGGCGCCAAAGGCTGCGGGTAACATGGCCAGGATAATGGTCAGGGACGTCATCAAAATGGGGCGCAGGCGAATCGGGCAGGCTTCTTTTAGCGCTTGCTCAATACTCTTGCCGCTGGCTCGGCGCTGGTTGGTCAGGTCGACCAACAGGATGGAGTTCTTGGCGACCAGGCCCATCAACAACACCAGGCCGATCATGGAAAAAATATTCAGCGTATGACCGGTTGCCCACAGCGAAACCACGCCGCCGATGATGGCCAGCGGTTGCGCAACCATGATAATAAAAGGCTGGATAAAGGAATTGAACTGGCTCGCCAGCACCATGTAGACCAGGATGATAGCCACCACGAAGGCGAACAGCATGTAATACAGGGTTTTGCCAAACTCTTCCGCACGTCCGGACATGCTGACCTCGTAGCCTATCGGCAGCAAGCCTTCGCTGGCCGCATACACCATGTCAACGGCCTCGCCCAGCGACACGGTCGGTGTGCTGTAAAAATTGGCCGCATATTGAAGGTCATGACGTGAGATCACCGCGGCACCCAGTTTTGGCTCGAGACTGACCAGGTTGGCGAGCGATACCATTTGCCCGTCAGCGGAACGCAGGTGTATCTTCGAAATGTCATCGCCATAGTCGAGTTGTCCCGGACCCGCTTTGAGACGTATGTCGTAGCGTTCGCCGTCGCCCGGATCGTCATTGAAACGGGCGATGTCCAAACCGCCGGCCAGCACGTTGATGGCCAACGCAACGTCTTCGGTGGTCAGGCCAAGGCTGCGGATCAACACACGGTTCATCCTGGTGTTGAGTTGCGGCAGGTCGAGTTCCAGCTCCAGGTCCAGATTGCCGATTTCGGGCTGTGTGTCGAGGCGCTGTTTGACAATGTCAGCGAGTCTCGCGACCTCGTTGAGGTCCGGGCCGCTGAGGATGAAATACAGGGGCTCACCGCGGTTGCCGCCGACCATGGGCATGGGTGAAGGATAGGCCTGCACACCGGCAATGCCGGACAGGTCCGCCTGCAGTTTTTCGATCATATCGACCTGGCTGATATCGCGCTCATCCCAGGACACCATCCTGACCAGGAAACTGGCCTTGCTGACCTGGCGGGAACGGTCTGCGCCAACGGTGACAAAGTAGCTTGCAATATCCTCGTCCCGGGCAAGAACCTTTTCAATCTCCTCGATCTTTTCTTCCGTGTAATTAATCGAGGAACCCATGGGCGCTTTGACGCTGATGATAAAACGGCCTTCATCCTGTACGGGCATAAAACCGGAACCGGTATGGCTGAAGAAATATCCACTGGAAATGACAACCGCCAGTGTTATCCAGGCCACCAGCCGGCGGTTTCCCAGGGCAAAGTGCAGTAATTTCGCATAGGTCCTGTCCATGGCCTGAAAGCCCCGGTCCATCAGGTGATACAGCTTGCCGTGCTTCTTTTCGACCTTGAGGAAACGCGAACACAGCATCGGTGTCAGCGTGAGTGAAACAAAAAGGGATGCCAGCACACCGAAAGTGACCACCACGGCAAAGGCCTCAAAAAACCGGCCGATGATGCCTTTCATGAAAATCACGGGTGCAAAAATGGCCACCAGCGTCAGGGTTGCCGCCATCACGGCGAATACAACCTGACGCGTACCGTGGACGGCCGCATCGATGCGGCCGGAGCCATGCTCCTCGGCATGCCGGTAGATGTTTTCGAGCACCACGATGGCGTCGTCGACCACCACGCCGATCAGCAACAGCAGACCGAGCATGGTCATGGTGTTGAAGGTATAGCCGAGGAAATACATCACCGCGATGGCGCCGAGCAGCGACACCGGGATAGCGACGGCGATAATGATCGTCGAGCGCATGTTTTTCAGGAACAACAAGACCACCAGCGCCGTCAGCAGGGCGCCTGAAAGCAGGTGCTCTTCCAGCGAATCGACCACGCCCTGGGTGAGCTCTCCGTCATCATGGGCGATGCCCAGCTCGATACCCGGCGGCAACTGGGGTATCAGTTCTTCATTCATGCGGCGTTTTATCTCATCGACGATCGCGACGGTATTGGCATCCTGAACCTTGAGAATACCGATACCGACCGTGGGCTTGCCGTTGAAGCGGGCCAGTTCGCGAAAGTCCGCCAGGCCGTCTTCGATCACCGCGAAATCGCGCAAGCGCTGCGGTGCGCCACCGCTGTAGCTGACGATCATCTCACCCAGCTGTTCGGCGCTGTGATATTCCAGGTCCAGCTCGATCAGGGTTTCCATGCTTTCCTTGATGAGGAATCCGCCCGGCAGGCGCAGGTGTTCACGATTGAACATGCGCACGATATCGGGCACCGTGATCCCAAGCTGACTCATGCGCTCAGGGTCGAGGTTGACGCGGATCGTACGTCGCAGTTCCCCGCCGAGCTGGATTTCACCCACACCGTCGATCGTCTCGAGACGCTTTTTAATGATATTGCGGGCGTACTGGTTTAACTGCTGCAGCGTGCGGTCGCCGCTGAGCGTCAGCCACATGACGGGCAAGGCGCCGATCTCGATCTTCTGCACCACCGGTGGCTCGGCCTCGTTGGGCAGGTCCCGCAGTATGCGGTTGACCCGGGCCTGGACCTCGTTGAAGGCAACATTGACGTCCTTCTCCATATTAAAACGAATGTTGATGGAAGAAACGCCGGGTGAGGAGTTGGATTGGATATGATCGATGCCGGGGCAACTGTTGACTACCGATTCAATCAGGTTGGTGACGCTGGCGTCGATAATCTCCGGTGTGGCGCCCGGCAATATCGTGGTCACGGAAATCATTGGAAACTCGACCGTCGGATAACGATCGACGCCGATATCCTTGTAACTGATGATGCCAAACAGCACCATCACGGCGGAGAGCATGTAGGCAAGTACATGCCGCTTGATGGAAATTTCAGGCAGATTCAATTGACGGGCTCCGCAATTTTTACGCTGGCGCCGTCGGTCAAAAAGGCCGCGCCGTCGGTCGCGACCGTCTCACCGCCTTCGAGTCCTGCTACGATTTCAACCAGAGCGCCTTGCCGGTGACCGGTTTTTACCAGGCGTGCCTCTGCCCTGTTGCCGCTGATGATGTAAGCCAGCTCGCCCGCCGGGCGCCGCACCACGCTGATGTTGGGTACCAGAACCGCCCGCTTGCGTGTCTCCACCAATACTTTTCCGTATATGGTCGCACCCGGTCGCAACTCACCCGGGCTTTCCAGGTCAACGATGGCCATCGCCGCACGACTGCCGCTGCCAATGGTGGGCTGCAGGTCGGTGATCGCCCCCTTGGCAATGACGTCCTGTGTCAGCGGGCTGTGTATTTCTGCGGGCTGGCCGATCCTGATCTGCAATGCGACCGTTTCGGGGTAGGGGAGCCAGGCCTGGAGTTGATCCGGCCGGGTGATTTCAAACAATGGTTGTCCCCGCGATACAAAATCGCCGGCGGCGATGAGGCGTCTCTGGATCACGCCCGAAACAGGCGCAACGATGCGCGATTTTGTCAGCGAGTCTTCGACGATGTCGAGCTGAGCGATCGCTGCCTTGTAATCCGCACGGAATGCTTCGAGCTGTTCACGCGCATCATCGAGCTGCGTCTGGGAAGACAGGTTCTTGGCCGACAGGGTGCTCAGACGGTCAACCCTGCGTTCGCCGTTGGCGATATGCACCGTAAGACGTTCAACCGCGGCCTGCGCAGCGCGTTGTTGCAATAGCAGCGTGGAGGTGTCGGTTTCTGCGAGCAGTTGCCCCGCCTCGATACGCTCGCCGGTGTCGGCAACAACGCTTGTTATACGACCGCTGACCTCCGCGGCCAGTGTGGGTGCGGACTGGCTGTGTACCTGGCCGACTGTTTCCAGCCATATCGGCAGGTCCGTGGTGAGCGCCTGGTCGACGGATATCATGACCACTCTTTCGTCACGCATGGCTTCGGCGCCGCTTTGGTTTTCATTGCCGCAAGCGCCGACCAGCAGGGCAACGAGCGATGCAATTGCCAACCGGTTCGTTAACTGTTTGTCGATGGGATGCCGCATTAGCTTTTGCCTTTTTCGAGTATGCCGTTGATCAACAAATCCATCACGTCGTTGCTATAGGTTCGGACGTCGTCGGTGAAATCGATTTCGGGGATGTGCTGTATGACCGGTGATGCCTGGAAGAAAAACATGTTGGCCGACATGATGGTAAAAGCGGCGAGTACAGGATCGATGTCCTTGCGGAATTCGTTGACCCGCTGGCCTTGGTGGACCATCTCAACCAGCCGGTTGAAAACCTCGCCCATCACCAGCCGTGCAACTTCCTGTCCGTGCTGTGAGCCCTCTGACAGGGTTTCGCGCAACACCAGCTGCGTGCTGCGCTTGTGTCCCATGATGTTGTCGAGCTGACCGCGGGAGAACTCGGTCAAGCGCTGGCTGAACGTGCCGGGCGCATCTTCCAGCATATCGAGTAAGGCCGAGGTGCGCCGCACCGCGGCTTTCATGACCGCGAGATATAGGTCGTTCTTGTTTTTAAAGTGGTGGTAAATGTTGGGTTTGCTGGTATTCGCCAGGTTGGCAATTGCGCTCATCGAGACGGCTTCAAAACCTTTCTGGGCAAACAGGATTTCAGCGGCATCCAGAATGGCTTGCTCACCACCGGAGGGGTTTGCTTTGTTTTCGGGCGGGTTCTGCATGGCAATCGGACCTCGACTTCACTACTGACCGAACGGTCGGTAAGTATAATCCCGCCATTTGCACCAGACAAGAAAAATTCAGCCCTCGACGCCCCGATCAGGTAAAATTTACGACTTGTCTTATGAAACTACTCAACAATAGAAGCGTCTATTGCGTGACGATGAATGCAAACTTACCAGGCCCCGGTCTCTTCCAATGATGAAAAACAAAAAATTTAAAGGCTGGTCCAGCCTGTTGATAACCACAATTTTTTTGATCTGGCCGCTATTGGCGTCCGCCATAGAGTTCGATGAGATCAAGGACTTTGGCGAAGTCTTCAAGGTTTCCGCAACAGCCAGCGACCGCCAGAAGATCAAAGTCAGCTGGGAGATCACCGACGGCTATTACCTGTATAACAATAAGTTTTTGAAGTTCAAGACGGAGACCGCCGGCGTCACCCTCGGGCCAGCGGAGATACCCGCCGGTGAACCTGTCTATGATGAATTGCTCGGCGAAGAGGTCATCAAGTTCCACAAACAGCTGGTGGTCAATCTGCCATTGGACTCCGTGCCGCCGGGTGTCGATCTCGTCAGTCTGAAAGTACGTTCCCAGGGCTGCATGGAAGACGTATTTTGCTATCCCCCCACCGAGCAATTGCTGGTTGTTAATCTGCCTGCCGCCAAACGCGACGCGGTCAATTTGAGTCCTCCCCCGGTGGCGGCGACCCTGGCCGAGGCATTCCAACAACCCATGACCGGACTGGGTCAGGATGCGATCGGCAAGGAACCCGCGCTGCCGGCGGATGAAGCCTTCGTATACGAGGCTATCGGCCTTTCCGCGGATACCATCCTGGTGCGTTTTACAGCTCAGCCCGGCTATTACCTGTATCGGGACAAGCTCGCTTTCAGGGTCCTGGGTGACAACGGCTTTTCAATCCTGCGGGCAGATTTGCCCAAGGGCACCATCAAGGATGATCCGGAATTTGGCCCCGTCGAGGTCTACTATGGTCAAATCGAAATCCCGGTAAGCGTCAACCGCCCAGCCGGGCCGGAACAAACCATCAGCCTCGAGGCCGATTACCAGGGTTGCCGCGACGGCGATATCTGTTATCCGCCGCAGTCCACGAGTGTCGAACTGCTGATGGCGGCTTCCGAAGGGACTGCAGGTGAAGCCCAGCCGACCACGCCCACGGCTGCCGCCAAGGCCGCTTCCGGTGCACAAGTTGCGCCGGTATCAGAACAGGACGTGCTGGCGCAGATGCTGCTGAAGAACCCCGCCGCTGCGCTGTTTGCATTTTTCATTGCGGGTATCCTGCTGGCGTTCACACCCTGTGTATTTCCAATGGTGCCGATACTGTCGGGCATCATTGCGGGCCACGGGGAGCGTATGACAACGTCGAAGGCGTTCTGGCTGTCGCTGGTTTATGTGCTCGCCATGGCCGTGACCTACACCGTGGCCGGTGTGCTGGCCGGCTTGTTTGGCCAAAATCTGCAGGCGTTGTTCCAGAATCCATGGATACTTGGCTTTTTCATCGCCATTTTCATCGCGCTGGCGCTTTCGATGTTCGGCTTTTTCGAACTGCAGTTGCCCGCCAGTCTGCAAACGCGGATCACCCGGGCCAGTAATCAACAACAGGGTGGCAGCCTGACCGGAGTTGCGGTCATGGGCTTTTTGTCCGCCCTGATCGTGGGGCCTTGCGTGGCGCCACCACTGGCTGCAGCCCTGATCGTGATCGGCGCCTCCGGTAGTGCGTTATTGGGCGGCATGGCGTTATTCGCACTTTCGATGGGTATGGGCGTGCCGTTGATCCTGTTCGGTGTCTCCGCCGGCAAACTGGTGCCCAAAGCCGGCCCCTGGATGGACAGCATCAAGGCCGTGTTCGGAATCGCGCTGCTGGCGCTGGCCATCTGGATGCTGGAGCGCATTGTGCAGGGTCCGCTGATCCTGTTGCTTTGGGGTCTGCTGGCAATCGCCAGCGGTGTATACCTCGGTGCGCTTGAGTCCATTCCCGAGGGTGCGTCGGGCTGGCGGCGTCTCTGGAAGTCAATGGGCCTGGCTTTATTGCTGATCGGCGCAATCGAAATCATCGGTGCGGCCAGCGGTGGGCACGATTGGATGAAGCCGCTGCAAAATCTGCGCTCCGGCGGCCAGACCAGCAGTACGGAAAAGGTCTCTTTCCAGAGAATCAAATCACTCGAAGACCTTGGGGCCGCGGTAGCCCGGGCGAACCTGGCCGGTCAACCGGCGATGCTGGATTTTTATGCCGACTGGTGTGTCGAGTGTGTCAGGATGGAGCGTAACACCTTTGGCGAAAGCGAAATTCAAAACCTGTTCGGCCAAATCCGGCCACTGCAGGCCGATGTGACCCAAAACGATGCAACCGACCAGGCGCTGATGAAAAGATATGACGTCATCGGTCCGCCGGCGATCCTGTTCTTCGATCGCCAGGGCAACGAGCTGCGTGATTACCGGCTGGTTGGATATTTCGCACCGGGTGAATTCGCGGAACACCTGAAAAATGTGTTGGAAACCGAGTAAATGCGTCAATTACTGACTACCCTGATTGCAATAACGGCTATGCTGTCAGGACTCTATTTGTCCGCGCGCCATTTCGCGGAGCCCATCGTGACCCCAGGGGCCGCGACGGGTGACGTCGTGTTGGGCAACTTTCGGCCGCATTTCGAGCTGGGCAGTAACAACGGTGAATTTGTGACGCCGGCTGACTTCTCAGGCAAGACCATCCTGCTCAACTTCTGGGCAACATGGTGCGAACCCTGCCGCCGGGAAATGCCGATGTTGATGGATCTGCAAAGACAGTTTGGTTCAACCGGCCTCCAGGTCATCGGGATTGCGCTGGACGATGTGCAGAGCGTCAAAAGCTTTGTGGCGACCTATGGCATCAGCTACCCGGTGCTGGTGGGTTCAGAGGACGTGTTCGCGACCAGTGCCGCTTACGGGAACGAGGAAGGCGTATTGCCCTACAGCGTGCTCATAGACGAGAAAGGGATCGTACGCTGGCAATATGCGGGTATCATCCAGCAGGAAAAAATCACAAACCTCATAAGCGAACTGCTTCATTAAAATCGTCGCAAAAACCGTCTTCGTCTAAGTCCGTTGGCGAAGGCGTTGTTTGCAATTGTGGCGTTTTCAATACCTCCAGGGATGAAATGTTAAAAAATTGTTGTCACGATATTGCTGTGATCTTCTCCAATACGGTACCGAACGGTAGACAAGTATTGTCTTTTCGGGCAGACTGGTTGGCCCCTGACGAGGAATACTGATCCGTGATCAAAGTTCGCGTGTTTAATGGTCCCAATTTGAATCTGCTCGGCCAACGGGAACCTGGAACTTACGGGCAACGCAGTCTGATGGATATCATGCAGGAACTCGAAAGGTTCGCCGGCGATTGCGGTGTGCAGCTGGATCACATGCAGACCAACTCCGAGGGGAAGATGGTAGATGCCATTCAGCAGGCGGGTAAAGATGGCGTTGATTACATCATCATCAATCCCGCTGGCTATACCCACACCAGTGTCGCGATCCGCGATGCGTTGCTGGCGGTAGACATACCCTTTGTAGAAGTCCATCTCTCCGCAGTGAATTCACGCGAGCCGTTCAGGCAGATCAACTATTTCTCCGATATAGCGATCGGCGTGATCAGCGGTTTCCGCGGGGAAAGTTATTTATTGGCCTTGCAGGCTATTTTGAATCGAATTGAACCCTGAAGCGGGAGCGACGGCAAGTGGATATCCGGAAAATTAAAAAACTCATTGAGCTGTTGGAAGAATCCAGTCTTACAGAAATAGAAATTGTTGAAGGTGAAGAATCCGTTCGCCTGGTGCGTGGTGGCGGTCAGATGCAGCCCATGCAGATGGTCGCGCCACAAATGGTGGCGGCAGCACCTGCGGCAGCAGCACCGGTCATTGAACAGCGCAGCGACGATGAAGACCAGGTGCCTGAAGGCGAGCTGGTGCTTTCACCCATGGTCGGCACCTTTTTCGCGGCTTCCGGCCCCGGCGCCGAGCCGTTTGTCACCATGGGCCAGAGAGTAGGTGTCGGTGACACGCTGTGCATCATCGAGGCCATGAAGATGTTCAACCAGATCGAAGCGGATGTGTCGGGCACGGTCGTTGCGATACTGGTCGAGAACGGTCAGCCGGTCGAATATGACCAGCCATTGTTCGTGATTCGTTAATCTGGACTATAAAAATGGTCGGAATTGAAAAAATTGTCATCGCCAACCGCGGTGAAATTGCCCTGCGAATACTGCGCGCCTGTCATTCCATGGGAATAAAAGCAGTCGCCGTGCACTCGACTGTCGACCGCAATCTGAAACATGTCGCGCTGGCGGATGAGGCAGTCTGCATCGGTCCTGCACCCGGCACGGATAGCTACCTGAATATCCCCGCCATCATCGCCGCAACCGAAGTGACCGACTCGGTGGCCGTGCATCCCGGCTATGGTTTCCTGGCCGAAAACGCCGATTTTGCAGAACGTGTCGAAAAGAGTGGCTTCATTTTCATCGGCCCGCGTCCCGAGACCATTCGCCTGATGGGAGACAAGGTTTCCGCCATCAAGGCGATGAAGGATGCCGGTGTGCCCTGTGTGCCGGGTTCCGACGGCGGGCTGTCCGAAGACCTGGCAGAAAGCCATGAAATCGCGCGCCGCATTGGTTACCCCGTCATTATCAAGGCAGCCGCCGGTGGTGGTGGCCGCGGCATGCGCGTCGTGCATACCGAGGCGCACCTGTCGAACGCCCTGCAGCTTACGCGGCGCGAGGCGCAGACGATATTTGGTGACGGCACCATTTACATGGAGAAATTCCTCACCAGCCCGCGTCACATCGAAATACAGGTGATCGCCGACCAGCATGGCAACGCCATACACCTCGGTGAACGTGATTGCTCCAGCCAGCGCCGTCACCAGAAAGTGATCGAGGAAGCGCCCGCACCCGGCATCACACCGGAGCAACGTGCCGAAATTGGCGCCGTATGCACGGAAGCCTGCAAACGCATCGGTTACCGCGGCGCCGGAACGTTCGAATTTTTATACGATGATGGCAGGTTCTATTTCATCGAAATGAACACCCGCATACAGGTCGAACATCCGGTCAGTGAACTGATTACCGGGGTGGACCTGGTCAAGGAACAAATCCGGGTGGCCGCCGGTGAAAAGCTCTCGTATACGCAGGAAGACATCGTCATCCGCGGTCATGCGATCGAGTGCCGTATCAATGCCGAAGACCCGGAAACCTTCATGCCCTGTCCGGGTGTGATCAACGAATTCCACTGCCCCGGTGGGCCCGGCATTCGCGTTGATTCGCATATTTACAACGGTTACAGGGTGCCGCCTAACTACGACTCCATGATCGGCAAGCTGATTGCCCATGGCGAGGACAGGGAGACCGCCATCGCCCGTATGCGTATGGCTTTGGATGAAACCGTGTTAAACGGTATCAAGACCAACATCCCCCTGCACAAGTGGTTGCTCCTGGACCAGGGGTTTGTCAAGGGCGGTTTCAATATCCACTATCTCGAAAAACGCCTGGCCGATCGGGCCTCCAAATAGCGACCCGGCCGTGTTAACAGGCTCCAGACCCTGATGTCCTGGCTGGAATTCAGCGTTCGCGTATCGCGTCAGCACGCGCCGCTGGTTGAAAACCTGCTGCAAAATGAACCGGTACTGGCACTGACGCTGACAGACGATGCCGACGACCCGGTGCTCGAGCCGGGGGTTGGCGAAACACCCTTGTGGCCATCGGTCTGCGTGACGGCACTGTTCACCGGCGACACCCCCATCGAACCATTGACGCGTATGCTGAGCCTGGTGCCGGGCGTGGACTGGCCGCACCAGGTCACATTCAGAAAGTTTGAAGATCAACAATGGGAACGCGTCTGGATGGACCGTTTCAAACCCATGCAGTTTGGCTCGGAGCTGTGGATCGTGCCCGGCGAGATGGAAATTCCGGTCGAGGCAAAGCACGTTCTGCACCTCGACCCAGGCCTGGCCTTTGGCACCGGCACCCACCCGACCACCCGCTTGTG
>DATCZY010000061.1:0-3890 GCA_036525655.1 Lysobacterales bacterium
GTATCCGGTGTGCAGGTGGCGACGATCAACAGGTCAACGTCCGCTGCCTCGACATCCGCTGCGGCCAGGGCGCGTAGCCCGGCGACCGATGCGAGGTCGCTGCCGGGAACGTGTGATACGCGCCGTTGCCGGATACCGCTGCGGGTTCTGATCCATTCGTCCGAAGTGTCAATGACACTGGCGATTTCATCGTTGGTCAAGATCGCCGGCGGGACGCACTTTCCCCAACCGGTGATCGCTGCATATTCAGCCATGTTTTTATTATCCTGAACGAGTTTGCTCGAGAGACTATCAGTGAAAATGTAAAAACTCAATCATATGCACCATTATGCACCAGGGAGTTGAATTGCTTCATATATTATCAGTCGGATTCAGCACAAGGGCCTGCAATTTAGCCGCTCCGGCGGGTGCCGGGCAAATCAGCACTTGCCCGCGTAAAGCACTTGCTGCACTCTGCGCTTTATTGCAATGTGACAGGCCATATAAATGACCAACCCACTTCCACTGGAGGTTCGCTTTCTGAAGCGTTTCGCACGCCAGTTGCACATGGCGGGCGTACCCGCGCACCAGTTTGAACGTATGACCACGGCGCTGGCCGACAAGCTGGGATTCAACCTGCAGGTGCTGTCCAGTCCGACCTCGATTTTTCTGTCTTTCCAGTACCAGGATGATGAGGAGGACAATCGCCAGATACCGATGCAACTCGATCGCATGCATCCCCCCGAGATCAACCTTGGAAACACAGCGGAACTCTACGACATCGGTAATGGGCTGCTCGATGGTGAAATCAGCAGCGCGCAGGCTTATGAGAAGCTCAGGAACTGGCAGCCAAAACAATTGTATCCGGTCTGGTTACAGATCATCTGCTGGGGTTTGACCGGGGGTGCGGTTGCCACGATGCTAAGCGCGAGCTGGGTGGGTGTCGCAGCCGCTTCGGCCACCGGCGCGTTGACGGGTTTGCTGGTCACACAGGCGGGTTCCGCGTTACGTGAAGGTGGACTTGAGGCCATTGCTGCCTTATTCAGCACGTTCCTGGTGTTCGCGTTGAACCGGTTTGTGCCGGGTCTGGATGTTTTTGTGATCATCATGTCCAGCCTGATTGTGTTGATACCCGGCCTGGGATTGACCATCGCGGTCACCGAGCTGTCGACGGACCACCTGGCCTCCGGTTCCGCGCGCCTGTCCGGCGCCCTGGCTACCTTGCTCAAACTTTCGCTCGGGGTGCTGATCGGCACAGTGATAGTCGGCTGGTTTGGCTGGATGCCGGAGCCCGAATCAGCCGCAGGGCTGGCCGCGCCGCCGGTGTGGTTTCGATGGCCGGCACTGATAGCATCGGCGTTCAGTTTTGGCGTGTTGTTTTCGGTGCGTAAAAAGGAATTCCACATCGCCATGCTGGCGGCCATCGTCAGCTACCAGGTCAGCCGTATCGGTGTGGCGGTTGGCGGGCTGGAATTCGGCGTACTGCTGGCTGCGATGACAGTTGCTATCCTGTCCAACCTCTATGGCCGGGTCTTCAAACAGGCAGGGGCGTTGATCAGGGTGCCGGGTGTCATCTTGCTTGTTCCCGGCACGATCGGCTATCACGGTGCAACGGCGTTGTTGCTCGAAGGCGGCGCCAACCTGACCGATACCAGTCTTTTAGCCATGCGCCTGTTGATCTCGCTGGTGGGCGGCCTGCTGTTTGGTAACACCTTGGTGCCGCCGAGAAAGGGGCATTGAAATCACGGGGGAGTGAACAGCAGACGGATGTCGGCGGGTATTCGTAAAGTATTAAAAGACCCGGGAAGGGATGCAGTTTAACCGGCGCGGTTACCCCTCATGGCTTTCTTTAGTTTTTCCCAGGAGATACCTGATTTCCGGTCGATGCGTTGTTCTTCCACGTTGACCGGCCATGGTTGACTGCCGCTCAGGAAGTCACCATCGATAAAATGATGTAGTGTCGGCGCGCCCGGTTCGTTGAGCGTGGCCGGCGCTATCTTCAGGCCGCGGGATGCGATCAACTGGTGGGAATTGGCGGGCGCCATGTAAACCGGCACCTGCCCGATGCGGCCGCTCAGGTCGGTATGGCAGTGCCCGCAGATGACCAGTTTTACCTGGCTGTGCCTGGACAGCACTGACTTCATCCCCTGGAACCATTCCGCTCCTCCCATATCGATCAATTCGATGCCGGTGACCATCGGGGGGTGGTGGATGGCGATTAATACGGGCTTCTCCGACCGGCTGAGCTGATCTTCCAACCAAGCGAGTTTGAGCTGATTGAATTCCGGCAACTCGGTGCCGTCGGCGCGGCTGTTGAGCGCCAGGATTCTGAAAGGCAGATCTTCGACTGCGTACTGGTAGGTTTGCCCATTTGCGGGGAAGCACGGCGTAGCGGAAAAAACGTCCAGCATCACTTCCGGTTCATCATGGTTTCCCGGAATAACCCAGGCCGGTGATTTCAAGGGTTCGATCAGGTTAATAAAGTGTTTATAGCAGGTCTGGTCGCCATGTTCGACGAGATCGCCGGTGAAAATAACCGCATCCGGCAAGGGGCACATGCGATTGATCTTCTCCACCGTTTGCCCGAGGTGGAGTGCCGTGTCGATGCTGCCATAGAGAACTTCTCCCGGTGGCAGGATATGCGTGTCGGTGATCTGTATGAGCAGCGTCATGTCAATTGCAATAGCGCCATATTCTTGTAATAAATTTGAGTCGCTCCGCGGTGTTAGAATCACGCGCAAACATGGTTCTGCATGCTTTTCATATGTCTGCGTTCAAGAATATACACCAAACCGTTTCCGCAATCATTTTGTAGACGGCCAACTGCGCCGACTGACTTCGTCAGAGCGCATGCAATTGCACGCAATTTACGTCTAGCCGAACTTGATTCCGGGGCGTTTGACCCTCAGATATATTACCAATATTTAATATACGATCCGGGATATACCGGATGATGAGAAGGAACTGACATGAGTTTTTCGAGAAAAGTTGTATGCCCCTATTGTGGCGCAGTGAACAGGATTCCCGCCGAGCGTCTTGGTGACAAACCCCTGTGTGGCAAATGCGGCAAGAATATTTTTGCTTCCAGGCCCATTGAACTGACTTCGGCGAACTTCCACAGGCACATCAGCAGCAGTGAAATTCCGGTTCTGGTGGATTTCTGGGCCCCCTGGTGCGGACCCTGCAAGATGATGGCGCCAGCGTTCGAAAAAGCAGCGGTTGCGCTGGAACCCGAGGTCAGGCTGGCCAAGCTGAATACCGACCAGGAGCAGCAGATTGGCGCACAGTTTGATATTCGCAGTATTCCGACGATGATACTGTTTAAAGATGGTAAGGAAATTGCGCGTCAGTCGGGCGCCATGATGGGCGGCCAGATTGAACAGTGGGTCAAGAGTCAGCTGAGCTAAATGTCCGCCTCCGGGCAGGTGGTGATACACGACGTTTGACCGTATGTGTTTGCGCCCGGAACGCTATCGCGTAGTTGCAATACAAATTACCACAAGGCCATGATCCAGAATCTGTTAGAGTTGTTTGCCGCGGCAGTTCTGGAAAAGCTCGAAGAGCTGACCCCCGCCCATATCAGCCGGCGGTCAGGGGACACCGGGGTCATGAATTACGCTGAAATGTACCCGCCGATACCGGGCGCCTGCCAGTTGCGGACGCCACGGTTCGCAGGACTGGCGCGCCGCTTGGAATAGGGCATAGCCGATCGTTGGTAATGGGTTTCAGACTTTGATCTAGGTCCGCAACAACCAAAACCCCGGAGAAAAAGAACTTGGTCAGTAATAAACGTCTGCATTTATGGCTGCTAGCCCTTGCCCTTGCATCGGGCGGGTGTGCGACACCGCCCGGTCAGGTTGAATCCAGTGCAGATGCTCCTGCCTGTTTTATTATCTATGACGCCGGCAGCA
>DATCZY010000062.1:0-3174 GCA_036525655.1 Lysobacterales bacterium
AGATCGACGAATACACCGCCTATGTCGCGCGTTACGGTGCAAAGGGCCTGGCCTGGATCAAGGTCAATGATGTGGCTGCCGGTATTGCAGGGCTGCAATCACCGGTTGCCAAGTTCCTCGACGACAAGGCCTGGCAGGGTATTGCAGAACAAACCGGCGTGCAAACCGGCGACCTGCTGTTTTTCGGCTCCGGCGACTGGCTCAAAACCAGCAACTTCATGGGTCAATTGCTGGTCCGTTGTGGTGAGGACCTCAAGTTGGCAAGAGAGGGCTGGGCGCCATTATGGGTGACCGATTTCCCGATGTTCGAATGGGATGAGGAAAGCGGCCGCTTCATGGCCATGCACCACCCGTTTACCGCGCCGCAGTCCGATTCGGCAGAGGAATTGAAGGCCAATGCAGCCACGGCCCTGTCGCGCGGTTATGACGTCGTGCTCAATGGTGCGGAGATCGGCGGTGGCTCCATCCGTATCCACCGGCCCGAAATGCAACAGGCGGTTTTCGAATTACTCGGTATCGGTAAGGAAGAGGCCGAGGCCAAATTCGGCTTTTTGCTCGAAGCGCTCAAGTACGGCTGCCCGCCGCATGGCGGCATTGCATTTGGTCTGGATCGTGTGGCCGCGCTGATGGCTGGCGAGGCGTCCATCCGCGACGTGATTGCCTTTCCAAAGACCACCACCGCCCAGTGTCCATTGACGGATGCACCGTCGAGGATCGTCGACAGCCAACTGAAAGAATTGCATATCGGTGTTTTGACCAAAGCGGTTGACGGTTCCACCCAGTAGGGTGCGTTGTTATTACGCGCCTGGAGGTGTCGATATCAAACCTGCGAATGCGCTCACCAAGCGGGGCGCGCATTTGTTGACGCAACTTTTTGCCAGCGCTGAGCGCTGCGTAACGCGTTACGCAGCCTGCAAATGATGGACGCGAAAGAACACAAACTGGATCGTGGCGGTGTCATAGCAGCCCTGTCTGCTTTCGGCTTCTGGGGCCTGGTGCCCATTTATTACAAGGGCCTGCAGAGCGTCGGTGCATGGGAGGTGCTGGCGCACCGGGTGATCTGGTCGGTGCCGTTGCTGGTGTTGTTCCTGGCCATCCGCGACGGCAGGCAATTCTGGAGCAAGCTGCGCCTTCCCATGGCGAGCATTGCCTGGCTGGTTCTGTCGGGTCTGACGATCTCAATCAACTGGGTGGTTTTTGTCTGGGCGGTGGCGAACGACCACATCCTCGACACCAGCCTCGGTTATTTTGGCACGCCGCTGGTCAGCGTATTGCTGGGTTATGTTTTTTTGAAAGAGCGCCTGAACCTGCTGCAACTCATTGCGGTGGCGGTGGCTGCCACCGGCACCCTGTTCCTCGCGTGGTACCTGGGAAAACCACCCTGGATCGCGATGACGCTGGCCACCTCATTCGGTCTCTATGGCCTGCTGCGCAAGCGACTCGACGTGGGACCCATGCTCGGCCTTCTATGGGAAACCACATTGATGTTCGTGCCGGCGCTGGTCTACCTGCTGTGGCTGTTTTCGCAATCGGGTCTGCATTTTCTGCACGACACGGTGGGCATTGATCTGTTGCTGGTCGGTTCTGCGGTCATCACCGTGCTACCTTTGATCTGGTTCAACATGGCTGCAAAAAAGCTACCGCTGAGTATTTTGGGTTTTTTCCAATACCTGGCGCCAAGCATGAGTTTCCTGATTGCGGTGTTCCTCTATGGCGAGCGCTTTACCGCCGGGCACGCCGTGGCTTTTGTTTGCATCTGGCTCGCGCTGGCGCTGGTTTCGGTCGAACCGTTCCGCCGTGCAAGGAGGCGTCTGCGTGGTTGATATCCTGCTTGTGCACGGCTTGTGGAACCGGGGCTGGATGATGGCGTCGATGGCAAGGCGCCTGCGCGCCCGCGGTCACCACGTCAGGGTTTTCAGTTACCCGACGCGTGCCGCCGACCTCGATGGGCATGCGGATGCCCTGCACGATTTTTTGCGGCAGGACAAGGCGCAAGAACTGCACCTGGTCGGCCACAGCATGGGTGGTCTGGTCATTCTGAACATGCTCAGCCGTTATGATGACCTGCCACCGGGACGCGTCGTGCTGATGGGAACACCTGTCAAGGGTAGCGCCGTGGTCAAAAAAATGGCCAAACTCCCCGGCCAGGAATTTATTTTTGGCAAATCCCGCGACGATCTGCTGCAGGGCTTCGGGTTTTCGCCCGAGGGGCGTGAAACCGCCATGATACGCGGTACGCGACCATTCGGGTTTGGACAGATTACCGGCAAACCCGACGAGCCCAATGATGGCAGTATCCGCATCAGCGAGACGCAACTCGACGGTCTGAAAGATGCGATCGAGTTGCCGGTGGCGCACTCTGAAATGCTGTTCTCGGCCAAAGTAGTCGACCAGGTCGAGCAATTTCTGTTGTACGGTAGCTTTAAGAAAGACACCTGAGCGCCCTTTTTTTGCCCCCGGCATGACGGGGTTTCGTGATAAAATCCGGCAAATTCCAATTCTGATTACCAAGGTAAAAACTTTATGGCAGGTCATTCCAAGTGGGCAAATATCCAGCATCGCAAAAAAGCGGTCGATGCCAAACGCGGCAAGATATTTACCCAGATCAACAGGGTGTTGTCGGTCGCAGCACGCACAGGAGGCGGTGATCCCGCCATGAATCCGGCGTTGCGTCTCGCCATCGAGAAGGCCAATGCGGTCAATATGCCCAAGGACAACATCGAGCGCGCGATCAAAAAAGCCACCGGTGATCTCGACGGTGTCACCTACGAATCGCTCACTTATGAAGGTTATGCCCCCGGCGGGGTCGCGGTGCTGGTCGAATGCCTGACCGACAACCGCAACCGGACCGTGGCCGAAGTGCGCCACGCGTTCAGCAAGTTTGGCGGAAACCTTGGCACCGATGGTTCGGTCGCCTACCTCTTTACAAAAGTCGGCGTGTTGAATTTTGCACCCGGCACATCCGAAGAAATAGTCATGGAAGCGGCGCTGGAAGCCGGTGCGGATGACGTGATCAGCGCGGATGACGGTTCCATCGAGGTGCTCACCTCACCCGAGGCTTACAGCGACGTGAAAGACGCCCTGGAAGCAGCCGGCCTGGTTCCCGAGAACGCCGAGATCACCATGCGCGCCAGTCTCGAGGTCGAACTGGATGTCGAAAGCGGTGAAAAAGTC
>DATCZY010000063.1:0-4927 GCA_036525655.1 Lysobacterales bacterium
AGACAAAATTTTACACGATTCGCCCGCATGAGTGGTCGCGGCATGGAGCTATGACGCTACACGCAGTAATATAGGCGATTGGCAGGATGGCACAGATGAATAAAAAGACCGGTAAGGGCACCCAGAGTGACGGCACCAAGACGATTGCGCGTAACAAGCGCGCCCGTTTTGAATATCACATCGAGGAACGTATCGAGGCCGGTCTGGGTCTGGAGGGATGGGAGGTGAAGTCCCTGCGCGAATCGCGCGTGCAATTTGCAGACTCCTACGTGCTGTTGAAAGACAACGAAGCCTTCCTGTTCGGCTGCCGCATCGACCCGCTGCCAACTGCCTCCACCCACATCAACCCAGACCCCTTAAGGACCCGAAAACTGCTGCTGCACCGCCGCGAGATAGACCGTTTGAAAGGCCTGGTAGAACGCAAGGGTTTTACCGTGGTGCCGACCGCCATGTACTGGTCACACGGCAAGGTCAAGGTTGAGATAGGCACCGCCAAGGGTAAAAAAGCCCACGATAAACGCGCCGATGAGAAAGACCGTGATTGGGGCAGGCAAAAAGCACGCATTATGAAACATGGCTGAAGTGTGAAGACGAAGTGTCCGTTGCCCTGATTTACCTCGACCCCGACAGCAAGCTGAATCTGCAAGGGCAAATTCGTCAAAAACTGGTTGAAGGTATCCTCAACGGTAATTTTCCGGCGGGTACGAAACTCCCCTCTTCCCGAAAGCTTGCCGATCAACTCGAGGTGGCACGCAATACGGTCGTGCTCGCCTATGAACAATTAATTGAAGAAGGCTTTCTGGAAAGCCGGCAACGAAGTGGCATCTATGTCAACCGGCATATCCTCGAGAGTCGCGTGGGTTTTCAGGGCAATACTTCCGAACAGAAGTACCAGGATCCGAGCTGGCGCAAACGCATCCGTCTGCACATTGATCAGGAAGGTCAGTTTCACTGGCCATCCAACTGGCAGCAATATCCTTATCCATTCATCGATGGGCATTTTGATTCATCACTTTATCCGGCCAACCAATGGCGCGAATCAAGCCGTCTCGCATTGGGCACCCGTTTCATTGACCACGGTGAGGGTGAAGAAGGACACGCAGACCACCCTGCCCTGATCGAAGAAATTCGCACCAAGATGCTGCCAAGGCGCGGCATCACCGCCAAAGCGGATGAAATCCTGATTACGCTGGGTGGACAAAATGCCCTTTACCTGCTTTCCCGCCTTTTGGTCGATAACACCACCACCGTCGCCCTCGAAGAACCCGGGAACCCGAAAATGCGTCAGCTATTGAACCTGGCCGGCGCAAAGATCATAGATTGCCCGGTCGATGAGCATGGCCTGGTTATCAATCACCGCCTGAGTAAAGCGCACGTCATCTATGTCACGCCCAGCCACCAGATTCCCACGGCGGTGACGATGCCCAACCAGCGCCGCATGGGCTTGATCACCCAGGCCATCGAGAACGACCAGCTTATCATCGAGGATGATCTCGAGCATGAAAACAACTACCTGGGCCAGCCACACCCGGCTTTGCGCGGCCTGGACACCGACAACCGGATTATTTACGTTTCGGCATTGCCCAAGGTGCTGGCGCCGGGCCTGCGTATCGGCTTTATTGTCGCGGCGCCTGAAATCATCCGCGAGGCACGCCGCTTACGCCAGATCGTTATCGGCCGCCCAAGTATGATCACCCAGCGAACCGCGGCCTATTTTCTTTCCCTCGGCCATTACGATGCTTACATGGCACGGCTTCACAAGATCATGGGAAAACGGTGGGAAGCCTTGCGACAGGCTCTGAACCATTACCTGCGGGGGATTGAAATCGAGCTGCCCACCCAGGGTGGCACCGCATTGTGGGTACGTTGTCCGAATGAAATCGATGTCAACGACCTGGTCACAGAAGCCGCTAAAAACGGCATCCTGATCGAACCTGACGGTCACTACTACGGTGCCAGCAAGCACCCAAGAAACTACTTTCGCCTCGGTGTCACCAGCATACCGGAAGAGAACATACGCGAAGCGGTCAAACAACTCACGCGGGTTATCCGGTCCCTGTCCGCAGACCGAATCGAATATATGAACCCCGACGATCCGGCTTTGCTTGACGCTGCGGCGCTGCGTAAAACCATGTCTGGCGCAACCATCATGACACGAACATTTTATGGCGACCCCTGCACCATTTTCCTGTGCGAAGACGGCAGAATGTCAGGCCGCTCCGGGCATGCTGATGAGGACTGCGATAGCGGCAGATGGTGGCTGGAGGGTGACGTCTGGTGCCGCCAGTGGAAGCACTGGGGATATGGCGAAGCCAGCAAGCTGCGGGTGAGCCTCAACGGCGACCATGTGCGTTGGTGGAGACCGGGTGGCCGCCTGGTTGACTCGGGTGTTTTACAGCGCCCAACATCCTGACTGGACTCATAAGCATATTTGAACTGGTTCTATACACCCCTTAACCCAATGGCTAGTCTGCTGTTGTACGTTCGTTAGAGCGGTGAATATTCGGAATCGGAGTCAGGAATGAGTTATCTCGCAATAGCAGGTCTGCAACTTGAGCTCGGTATAACAGACAACCTGGCTACCATTGAAAAAGAAATCACGCTGGTAAAAAAGCGCTTTCCGTGGATTCAAATGGTGGTGCTTCCGGAACTGTGCACCTATGGCTCGAACACCCACATGGCAGTGCAACTGCCCGGGGAGGTTGAAAACTGTTACAGGGAATCGGCCAAAAAGAACAACATCTGGCTCATACCCGGTTCGATCTATGAGCGCCGCGGCGACAAGGTGTTCAACACGGCCCCCGTGATCAACCCCGACGGCGAGGTCGTCGCCCGTTACAGCAAGCAGTATCCGTTTTATCCTTATGAGAAAAATGTCGAGGTCAGCGACAACTTCGTCGTATTTGAAATCGAGGGCATTGGTAAGGTCGGCCTGATCATCTGTTACGACATCTGGTTCCCGGAGGTCATCCGGCAACTGACCTGGATGGGCGCTGAAGCGATTATCGCACCCACCCTGACCAACACCATCGACCGCGATGTCGAACTTGCCATCTCGCGCGCCAATGCCGCCACCAACCAGGTGTATTTCTTTGCCTTAAACAGCGCCGGGCGTCTTGGTTATGGCAAGTCAATCGTGGTTGGACCGGATGGAACCATCGTCCACCAGGCCTCTGCCGGTCGAGACATTATTACGGTGGAACTGGATTTCAACCACGTACGCCGCGTCCGCGAACGGGGGCTTCACGGACTCGGACAAACCCTGAAAAGTTTTCGTGACGCCAACATTTGTTATCCCGTTTACCAGGAGGGTTCAGGGCCGGGTGCGTATGGCCAGTTGGGTGAACTGAAAGTACCCGGTATGGAAAAATGAAACGGACAACCTGCTTTCAGCTTAACAGCACGATTAAAGTCTGGACTCAAAGCCATCTTGCAACTGGCTCTACGGCCCGGGAATGAGTTCCACTATCTTGATATCCGGCGCAGTGCCTGCAGACCTCGCCGGGCAATGATCTAAACCATAAAAACGGAGCAACTCCATGACAAAGCAAACGCAGATCAACAGAAAATTACTCACCACCGCGATTACAACTGCAATCATCGCGTCCACGCAGGTCAGCCTCGCCCTCGCGCAGGACCAGGCCAATGAAGGCAATTCCACAGACAACATGGTCCTCGAAGAAATCATCGTAACAGCGACTTCACGCGCCGAGTCCACACAGGATATTCCCTACAATATCTCCGCGATTACGGGCGCCGATATCGAGGCGCAAAACATCGTGGATGCAAATGAATTAATGCGCACCATAGCGGGCGTCTCGGTTGTTGACCGCGGTTACAGAAACCAGGGTCACATGAACAGCATCGTTATCCGGGGCGTCAATGTCGATAACGGCGTTAACGGCGACGTCGGACTATCATCCGTTTCAACCGTTGCGACCTATGTTGACAACACACCGATTTTTGCAAACTTTTTGCTCAAGGATGTGGAGCGGGTCGAAGTGTTACGTGGCCCGCAAGGTACTTTGTATGGTTCCGGTGCTCTCGGTGGCGCAGTACGCTACATTATGAACAAACCTGACCCGAGCGGCTTTGATGCCGAAGCGCGCGGCAGTCTTGGCAAAACGGATGGCTCCAGCGGCACCAACCAAAGTGCTGACGTGATGTTGAACTTCCCCATTGGCGCGTCCGCGGCCTTTCGTATCTCCGGTGGCATCATCGATAATGACGGCGTCATCGACTACGTCAACCTCTATCAACTGGGCGACAATGGAAAGCCCATGGTGCAGGCGGACAACGGCCAGTGTACAAATAACAACAGCTCATCCCTCAGCCCTGAAGAGGTCGCTTTTAACGGTGCCTGTTATACCTCTAAAAAAGACGCCGATGATGTAAAAATCAAATACCTGCGCGCCTCTTTCCTGTGGGATGCAAGCGACGATCTGCGGTTCCAGCTAACCTACCAGAGACAGGACGATGACATTGGTGGCCGGCGCAGCACCACCAAGGGTGCTGATTATTTTGGCAACCAATATGGTGATGACGACAATGGCTCGACTTTCCTGGAACCTTCGGAGCGTGATGTCGAATTACTCAACCTGGACATCGCCTGGGACCTTGGTTTTGCGACCTTGACGTCCAATACGTCCGACTACAACCACGACGGACACGGCTGGCGGGACAACACCAGCCTGTGGGTCACCGACCGTAGCCAGGACACTACTTTCACCAACTGGTTCGAAATACTCTACACTGGTAATCCAAGGGCCGCAGCCTATGTAAATGCCGGATTTGATGAGAGTGCATTTGTACAGGAATTGCGCCTGGTATCCGATGCTACCGAGGACAGCAAGATAGACTGGATCTTGGGCGCTTATTACATGGACCAGGACCGCTCCACCACCAACTTCAGTTACCTGCTGGGCCT
>DATCZY010000064.1:0-9295 GCA_036525655.1 Lysobacterales bacterium
TGCGGTAGTCCGATTCCCCGGTCAGCAGCATCGTCGGTGTGGTGACGTTGCCAACCAGTGACAACGGTGAGCGCTGCCAGTACTGTTCCTGATCCTCCCACGGGAACGCACCGAACCAGTAACGTGAAAAATAGGCCGGCATATCTGCAGTGAGGTTGAAGCTGGTCCAGTTGATGACGGGTTTCGCCACCACTGCTGCCTTGAAGCGGTCCGTTTTGCCAACGATCCAGGCGGTCAGAACGCCACCGCCGCTACCACCGGTGACATACAACTGCTGCGGGTCTGCGATACCACGTTCGATCAGGGTATCAACGGCCGTCACCAGGTCGTCGTAGTCCTGGCTCGGATAATTGTGGTGGATCAGGTTGACGAACTCGGCGCCGTAGGAGTCACTGCCGCGCGGGTTCATGTAAACAACGACGTAACCCGCCGCCGCATATAACTGGTTCTCGGTCGAGAACCGGGGTCCGTAGTTGGCAACCGGGCCACCATGGATTTCGAGGAGCAGCGGCCATTTTTTGCCGGCTTCATAGTTGGGCGGGTAGAGTATCCAGCCTTCCACATCGCGACCATCGAAACTGGAGGCGACATGCAATTCTTCGATTTTGCCGAGGGTTTTATGGCCGAGTAAATCTTCGTTGAGCGCTGTGAGCAAACGGCTCTGACCGCGCTTGTCCATGATCGCGAGTTCTGCGGGTCGTTGTGGTGATGCCTGGTTGAACGCGATGGCGCCGTTTTTCGCCACGCTGAACGAACCGCCGGCATAGGGGCGGCCCAAACTCGTACCGCCCGTATTACTGGCCAGTTGGCGCAACTCGCCGGACAGGTTCAGGTGGGCAATCAGGGTTTCGCCCCCGTCGTCGTACTGGACGATCAGTCCCTTGCTGTCGGGCGCCCATTGCAATGCCTTGACGCTGCGGTCGAGTCCGCCACTGATCAGGTGGCTGTTGGCGCCATCAATGTCCATGACGTAAACCGCGGTGTTTTCATACAGCATTTGCCGGTCATCGAAACCCAGGTAGGCAATCTTACGGCCATCGGGGGAGACTTCGGGGCTGTGGTCAGGACCCTTGCGTTGGGTCAAGCGTTGCATAGAGCCGTCAGCAACGCTCAGGGCGTACACTTCGGCTTCGATTGGATCGTATTCCCAGTCATCATCGTGATTGGTGGCCAGGTACAGGGTTTTTGAATCGGTGCTCCAGCTCAGGCTGGAACGGTGATTGAAGTTTCCCGTCGTGAGTTGCCGCGGTGTGCCGCCATCGGCGGGGATGACAAAGACCTGCTGATATTCGGCCGGCACAAAGCCCTTTTGACCATCGGCCCGGTATTTCAGGCTGGTTATGACCCTGACATCCGGCGCCCACTCGGCGCCGTCGGGCTTTTTGGGTAGCTCACCAAAGGGTTTGGCGGCTTCGGCTGCGACCGGCATGGTGAATGCAATCAGGCGGCCGTCCGGAGACCAGCTCAGCGAGCTGGGCGATGCGGTCAGATCGGTCAGCCGTGCGACCTGCCCGGTATCCATCCAGCGCAGGTAAATTTGTACACTGCCTTCTTCCGACGAGGCATAGGCGAGGCGGTTACCATCCGCCGACCAGCGTGGACTGAAAAAATCTGCCGATGACGAGGCAATCGCACGGTGGTTGGAACCATTGGCGTCAATGATCCACAGGTTCGAACGGCTGCGGTCCTTCATGATATCCATGGATTTGCGCACGTATACGACGTGCTCGCCATCCGGAGCAATTTGTGGGTCGTCGGCATATTCGAGGCCAAAGATGTCGCTGGCGATAAAGTTATCAGCATGTACGGGGCCGATGGCGCAGACCACGCTGATGGCAAGCAGTTGTAGAAATTTCATTTTGCTCATACTCAATAAGTACCCTAAGTTAATTATTATTGACGGCGCTGGGTTAATGGTTGCTGCATTCGCCTTTTACCCGGTAATTGCGGCGATGCATAAATACAGCCAGTTCGGGCAGTCTGTAAACACCAGCCCGAGAAGTATAAGTGGGTTGGGAAGACTTTTCTTATATAAAAAAAGGGCCGTTTTCTCAAACGGCCCGTTTAACTTGAAACCCGCTAATGCTTACGCGTTTAACTGCCTCTTTGCGTGTGCTTCCAGCGCCAGTTTGGTAAACATGAAGAAACCGACGAATGGCAGTGCGATGACGTAGGCCAGGGCGATGAAAGGTGAAACCAGGAAGAGGCCTACGTTTTTAACAAAGCGCCCGGCGATCCGGAGCTTGCCAGCAGCTGTCGGGTGCTTCTTTGCGTAGGCCTCAATTGCCAGTTTCGCGATTTGGTAAAAGCCGATAAAAGGCAGCGCGATAACATAAGCGAGTGCAATGAAAGGCGCCGCAAACGTCATCGTGATGGTTTTGGCCAGTGTGCGTGTGTTTTTACGAACATCGGCCGGTTTTGCCGCTACGATAACTTCTTCGTCGCTTGCAATTGGGGCAGGGTGCTTTTCGGCTTCACTGACTGCCTTGAGCGTAATGCTTTCTATCATTTCCGGTGTAAGCGGTTTGCGGACAAATCCGCTGGCGCCCAGTACCGAGGCCCTGCTCTCGTTTTCTTCTGTACCGTAACCGGTGATCACGACAACCGGTGTCCAGGGGCAACGGGCCTTGATTGACTTGGTTACTTCGAGACCATCCATGCCCGGCATCCTGATATCAGTGAAAACGATATCGAAATCCCGTTTGCTCATGGTATCCATTGCTTCCTCACCACTCAGTGCGGTTACGACCTGGTAACCTTTGCCAGAGAGAACGCGGTCAAAACTGCGACCGACAACTGCATCATCATCAATGACCAGTACTTGTAATTTTGTGTTCATGATCGTCTCCTTTTCTGATTGTGGTGTCTTCACTATGTATAGATGCAATTAGTGTGCCAGTTGTTCTTTTTGATATTAGAAGATGCTATAAATCTATAAAATACAATGAGATAGCGATTTTTGTCGGTATTGTCGGCCGGCTCCGAAAAAATGGATTTCTATCTGAAAGTATATTTTTTATAGACTAGCAACGATGGGGTGATGCACAAAAGATTTTAAAAAACAATTACATAGGATGGTTCTGTGGGTGTATATATTATATATACATTTTGTTTACGCAGGTCTCAAGCCACTTGTATCAGCCGCAATGGACCCTTGATCGCGAAACCAGCGGATTTAATCTTTTCTGATCTGAAAGACAGGCATGTCGATTTGATTGTTTGCTTCACCGCCATGAATGGCGGCTGTGCGAAGTGCTCCATGGGCCGCAAGCCGCTATCAGCGACGCCGGTCTGCGCCGGTCGTCGCCCCCGCCATTCAGACCTGGCTAAACGGTCGGTTTCACATTGGCATTCAAGCGGAACAGGTTGCCTGGATCGTACTGGTTTTTCACCTTTAACAAACGTTCAAAATTGCCCTGGTAATTGGAGTTGATCGTCCTGGCGCTGTGTTCGTCGATATCATTGGTGTACCAGCCATCGGTGAAGGATTCAAAGTTTTTCCAGTAGCCCTTGATGTATTCAACGTGCGAATCGCGTGACTCACTCAAGGGCCATTCGACCACGGCGAACATGTTGGCGACGGATTTGCGGTGTGCAAAGGCTGTTGCATCACTTGCTACCCGTCCTATGGCGCCGCCGGAGTGCTGGAAGAACATGGTGGTGCCACGCTCGTTGAAGGTCTTGAAATTCTGCACGATGGTGCTGACCAGTTGATCCGGAATTTCATCGACGAAACCCGACTTGATATAGCTGCCGCTCGTCCTTGGGTCGGTGTCATCCCAGGCCCTCTGGATGGCCGTGTAGTCGACCGCCTTGATGCCGTCAAAGATGGGTGTGCCGGCCTTGTAGATGGGGGCCAGCACGTTGTCAGCCCGTTCCTTTGGACCGGAGTAGCAGGCGTGCAGAACGCAAACACCTTCCTCGCTGCCCGGCTTGGAGGCCACTACGAAATCGAGGTAGAGGTCGTCCGGTGCAACCGGCGCGTAGTCTGCGTATACCTTCAGCACACCCGGCAGGTCTTTCAATGGAAATACGACGTCGCCGCCAATAACGGTGCGTTGCATCGGATGAAGTTTGAATTCAAACGAGGTGACGATGCCGAAGTTGCCGCCGCCACCGCGCACACCCCAGAACAGATCGGGATGTTGATTGGCGTCGGCGTGTAACAAGCGACCATCTGCCGTGACGATATCGACACCGGTCACGTTATCCAACGCGAGGCCAAAACGGCGCGCCAGGCGCCCGAAGCCACCACCGAGAGTCAAACCGCCGACGCCCGTATGGGAGACGGTTCCCGCGGTAGTGACCAGGCCCTGGGCCATGGTTTCATGGTCGAGTTCCCCCAGCAGACTGCCGCCGGCGATATAGGCTGTTTGCGTATCAACATCCACCCTCGCGCTGCGGAATGTGGACAGGTCGATCTGCATGCCCCCCTCGCAGGTGGATTTGCCTGAAAAACTGTGCCCGCCGCATTTCACCGCGAGAAGCATGTTCCGTTCGCGGGCGAAACGCACG
This sequence comes from Lysobacterales bacterium, assembly GCA_036525655.1. Classification (GTDB taxonomy): domain Bacteria; phylum Pseudomonadota; class Gammaproteobacteria; order Xanthomonadales; family SZUA-36; genus SZUA-36. The sequence continues at coordinate 4,516 of DATCZY010000064.1, forward strand.
GCGTTCATGATGTCCGCCGCGCCGGTGGGTTGCACGATCAGGGCCGGATGGCGGTCGATCACGGGGTTCAGTACACGTCTCGCGGCGTCATAGCCGTCGTAGCCGGAGAGCAACAGGCGTCCGCGCAGACTGTCGCTGAGTTCTTTCAACGCGGATTGTTCCAGTAAAATTTGTGCGCCGTCACCGGTGACCGCGTTAACATCGCCGACGACCTGAGCCATGGCTGCAATTGCGGATGCGAGCGCGTGTGAAGTGGGCAAGGAAGCAACCGCTGCGGTTGCCATGGAAGCATGGAGGAATTGACGTCGTTTCAAAATATAGTCCTTATTGGTTATTCGCTACATTTCACTATAGTGCAAATGATGGTGTCATGCAGGATCGGGCGCAAATCCATGCAAGAGACCCGCTGACCGGTGTTGTGGAGTGCTTTTAATCGCCTTTCCGGCTTTACAAGGCAAGGTAATGATCGATTCCTTCGATCCGGTCCCGGGCATGATGGTTGACATAGATGACGGTGGATTCCGTCCCCGCGCAGATCTTTTCGACCAGGCTCAGCACCCGTTGCCTGTTCATATCATCGAGACCGAAGCAGGGTTCATCGAGGATCAACAGGTGCGGGTGTTTAACCATGGCCCGGGCGATCAGCAATAAGCGCTGGTCACCATAGGAGCACTGGTTGAACTTTTGCCCCGCACGCGCCTGGAAACCGAGGATATCAAGCCATTGCGCAGCGATGTCCCTTTGCAGGTCGGTCGCCCTGGCATACAGACCGATGCTGTCATAGAAGCCCTAAAGTATGACGTTTTTACAACTGATGCCAATACGGTAATCCCACTGCAGCGCGGATGAAACGTAACCGATGTGGCGCTTGATATCCCAGATGCTCTCACCGCTGCCGCGCTGGTAGCCAAATACGAATATATCGTTGCTGTAACACTGCGGGTGGTCGCCGGTGATCAGATTCAGCAAACTGGTCTTGCCGCTACCGTTGGGTCCGGTCAATTGCCAGTGCTGACCGGCTTCGATACGCCAGTTGAGATGCTCGAACACCAGGTTGCCGGTGTAACGAATGCTGGCATCGCGTATGTTCACCAGGGGCTCATCGGGCTTTAACGGCGGCGCGCAGTCACCGGGGATGGCGGCGGGGATGCTGATATCCCCGTTTTTTAGATGCAGCAATTGGGCGATCAATTCCATTGCCGGTTTGTCGCTGGTTTGGGCAGTGGTCTTCAAGCGGCCCTTTTCGAGCAGGGCGACATGGGTGACAAATTCGGGTAGTTCGTCGAAGCGGTTGATGACCAGCAACACGGGCAACTCGCCTGAAGCCTGCCGCAGGATGTCGCTGACCAACGGCACTGTTTGTGCGTCCAGACCTTCGAAGGGGCCATCGATGATCAGCATATCGGGCTTGCTGGTCAGCGCCCGGGTATAAAGAATTTTGCGCGACTCACCGCTCGACAGTTTGCGGAAGCCCCTGTCCAACAGTGTTTCGAGTCGAAAGAGATCGATCAGTTTTGCCTGCAGGGCAGGGTCTTTTGAGACCTCGTCAAGCATCTCTCCGGCGGGAGTGCCCTGGCTGACTTCATCGGTGATATCGCTGTCATCGCGGAGACGTTCGCGTTCGATCAATGCCGCCTGCGCTTCCAGTGAGACCCACCCGACATTCGCCACGACACCTTCAAGTGTGCCCGAGGCCAGTTCGCCGGCTCCCGCGAGTGTGGCCGCCAGTGCCGACTTGCCCGAACCGCTGGCGCCAAGGAGGGCCCAGACCTGTCCGGGTTCGAATGCCCAGTCGATATCAAGCAGCGAAAAAGACTCGTTGAAGCGTATGCTCGCCTGCCTGAAAGCAATGCCCCTGAAACCGGCGCTATTCAAAACGATATCTCATCGTAGCTTCAGCCCGGCAAGGCGGGGCGTTTAGTTGATCCTTTTCATGGCGCTCATATAACCGCGCAGGGTCTGGCCGATGGCCTCGACCGGATGGCTCCTGATCGACTTGTTGACCTCGATCAGTTGCTGGTTGTCGACGCCGTTGTCCGCCAGTTTCAATCCGTGCCCGATCACATCGGTATCGATGCGCGACATGAAATCCGCCAACAAAGGCAGGCAGGCGTGGTTGTAGAGGTAGCAGCCGTACTCGGCGGTGTCGGAGATGGTGCGGTTCATTTCGAACAGTTTCTTGCGCGCGATGGTGTTGGCGATGAGCGGCGTCTCATGAAGCGACTCGTAGTACGCAGATTCCTCCTTGATACCCGCTGCAGTCATGGTTTCAAAGGCCAGTTCGACACCGGCCTTGATCATTGCCACCATCAGGATTCCGTGGTCGAAATATTCCTGTTCGGGTATGTCCTGGTCGATGTTTTGCGCCTTTTCAAACGCGGTTTCACCGGTTTCCTTACGCCAGGCGAGCAGTTTCGCATCGTCGTTGGCCCAGTCTTCCATCATGCCGGTGGAGAAAGCTCCTGACATGATGTCGTCCATGTGTTTGTTGTACAACGGACGCATGATGGTTTTGAGTTCCTCCGACAGGTCGTAAGCCTCGAGCTTGGCGGGGTTGGAAAGACGGTCCATCATGTTCGTGATACCGCCGTGCTTGAGCGCTTCGGTGACCGTTTCCCAGCCCATCTGGACCAGCTTTGCGGCGTAACCGGAATCCACGCCCTTGGCGACCATCTTGTCGAAACATAGCAGTGAACCGGTCTGCAGCATGCCGCAAAGGATCGTCTGCTCGCCCATCAGGTCGGATTTGACCTCGGCGATAAAGGATGACATCAAGACACCGGCCTTGTGGCCGCCGGTGCCGGCGGCATAGGCCTTGGCAATCGCAAGGCCTTCGCCATGCGGATCATTGTCTTCGTGCACGGCGATCAGCGTGGGTACGCCAAACCCCCTTTTATATTCTTCGCGGACCTCGGTGCCGGGGCACTTCGGGGCCACCATGATGACGGTGATATCCGGTCTGATCTGCATGCCTTCTTCGACGATATTGAAGCCGTGCGAATACGCCAGGCAGGCATTTTTTTTCATCAACGGAACGACACCCGCAACGACGCCGCTGTGCTGTTTGTCCGGGGTCAGGTTCAGCACCAGGTCGGCATCGGGAATCAATTCTTCGGGCGTGCCGACTGTGAAACCGTTCTCCGTGGCATTTTTCCAGGACTGGCGCTGATCCCTGATGGCCGATTCACGCAAGGCATAAGACACATCAAGACCGCTATCCCTGAGATTGAGACCCTGATTGAGTCCCTGTGATCCGCAACCGATGACCACCAGTTTCTTGCCTTTGAGGTAAGAGACGCCATCGGAAAATTCAGCCGGATCCATAAACTCACACTTGCCCAGTTGAGCCAATTGTTCGCGCAGGGGCAAGGTGTTGAAATAGTTTGCCATGTCTTGTGTCCTTGTTGATTTGTACCGCAAAAAGAAGAGGCTTACTCTAGTTTAAATTGGTATGCAGGTAAACACTATTCTCGGCAGAAATATCTGTCCAAAATGCAGGATGTGTGAGGTGCTATGACCGTCATCGCTGATGGTGCGCTGAGGCCTCGAAGCGGCTTGAGTTTAGAGCCAGTCCTTGCGCTTGAAAACAGCAACCAGCGCAATGATAACCGCGGCCATCGTTGCCAGTACGCCGAAATAGCCGTACTTCCAGGTCAGTTCGGGCATGTATTGGAAATTCATCCCGTAAATGCCGGCCAGCAGCGTCAGCGGGAGAAAGATGACGGTTGCGACGGTGAGAATACGCATGACGTTGTTGAGCCGGTGCGACACCAGGTTGAGGTGCGTGTTGAGCAGGTCCGACGCCAGTTCCTGGTTGAGGTGGCACAGGCTGGTGAGCCTGGCGAGGTGTTCATAAACGTCGTTGAACTCGTGCCGGTTCAGTTTTACCGGCAAAGGCACGGCCGGGCGGTGGATTTGCGCCACCACGTCACGCTGGTTGGCCAGGTGCCGGCGCAGTTGTTTGAAAGCACGGTTGAAACGCGTGATCTGGGCGATGTCGTCATCACCCGGTTCTTCAAAAACGCGGTCTTCGAGATCAGCGAGGTCTTCTTCGAGGCCCATCACCACGGATGTGTAGTTGTCGACGATGCTGCGGCTGATCAGATAGGCAAGGTGCGTGGGGCCCTGTTCCAACTCTGCCGGGTTCGATTGTACGGCGGCAAGATTGGATTGTATGGCGGGTACCGGTAAATAATGACGGGACACGAGAAAGTTGTCTCCAACCAAAAGGGAGAAGCTCGCAACCTTTTGCGTGATATTGTCTTCGTCCGCGAGCAAGTCGCGTAGAATGAAAAAAATCAGCTTGTCAAAAACCTCGATCTTGGGTGAGTGACGTTCCCGTTGGGCGTCCTGGACGGCGAGCACGGGCAGGTCGAAGCGTTCCATCAATAGCTTTTTTTCTGTTTTATCGGGCGCGCCAGAGATGTTGAGCCATATCCAGGAACCGGGCAGGGCGGCCCACACGTCCAGTAACTCGATACCCCCGTAACGGGTATCCTTCGACTGCGGTTCGTAAAGAATAATATTGTATTCAGACATTGTTCACCCGCCCATGAGTTTCCTGGAAGTTTGTGTGCTTATTCAAATAGAAGCATAGCCCGTTCATACCGTCATGATATCAGTTTCGTAGAAACCTCCCCTAATCGGTCACAGAGATTTATGTTCAGGAGGAACGGTACACTGCGTGTGCAGGGATAGATGCTCACTGGTCTATCCGCCAGGACGACAGTGGGGCGCAGTGCGTTTTTCCAGCGCTCGCTATGAATACGTCCCTGTAAGC
>DATCZY010000065.1:0-2402 GCA_036525655.1 Lysobacterales bacterium
TCTGCATGGCATCGACAAGCACAGCAGACAGGCGCATACCGCCTTCACGGTTGCGTTCAAGCAGGTGCAAGGCCATTCGCTGGGCAGTCTTAGGCCCAACACCAGGCAGACAGCGCAGGGACTCGATCAATTGTGTTAACAGCGGTTCAGAAGCCATTACAAATCCGGGCCGGTACGCCTGGTACTGCATAAAAGCGACCGATGCCAATGAGTATTCGCATAGTGATAACAGGTCCTGATTAAAAAGGTAACTTAAATCCGGGTGGCAACTTCATACCCTGGGTCAAACCGGACATGTGCTGCTCCGAAGCCTCCTTGATGCGGTTGACCGCGTCATTGACGGCAGCGGTAACAAGGTCTTCAAGCATTTCAACGTCGTCAACCAGGCTGGGATCGATACTGACCCGCTTGACCGCGTGCTGACCGTTCATGACAACACTGACCATACCGCCTCCGGACTGGCCGGTAACCTCCATCTGCGCCAGCTCTGCCTGCGCTTTCTGCATTTCCTGTTGCATTTTCTGAGCCTGTTGCATCAGTCCTGCGATATTACCTTTCATTCTGCTTTCCTCATGTGTTCAACCGGGGCGGACAATGCCCACGATTATTGGATGGGTTGAATAGAATCGGGCATAATTTTTGCTCCGAATTCCTTTTTGATCTCCTGCACCGTGGCGTCCTCCTCGATGGCTCGCTCTGCCTCGCTCATGCGCTTTACCTCGGCCTGTGTTTGGGCAGCGGCAACCGACTTAACCGGTTCGGATGCCTGGTGCAAATCCAGCTTGACCGGGTGCCCGAGGTGGTTGGATAGCGCCGACCCAAGACTTTTGACCACACTTTCCGAACCCAGGTGATGCAAGGTATCGGGAACCAGGAATCGCCAGCAATTTTCTGCAACTGATTCGAGTTGAATTTGCCTGGCGAATTCCCGCGCGGCACCGGATAACTCCAGACAGGACTGCAAACTGGACCAGTCCTTCGAAGCATCGCCGCCGGCAACCGGTGGTGTGACGGCAGACTGCGCTTCAAGCCCAGGCTGACGCCCGAACTCAAGTTCTGGCGCAGGCGCGATTTCCGCTGCGGGTTGTGCCGGTTCCGCGGCCCTGCCCGGCTTTGAATTTTGCAATGCATCAAACGCTGCACGTGCTGCTTTCGCAGCCTCGTTGGCGCCGCTGGCAGGATTGTTTTGCGAGGCCTGTGCCTTTACCGGGGGGGTGCCGGCAGGGGCGCTTGCCTTAACCGGCTTTGTCCCGTCAATTGCGCCGCCCGGACCCGGCTGGGCCGGCCGGAATGCCAGCATACGCAGCAGGGTCATTTCCAGACCGGTCCGCGGGTCGGGCGCCAGACCCAAATCCCTGCGACCGGTAATGGCGATCTGATAATAGAGTTGGGCGTCCTCCGGTGATATCTGAGAAGCACGCTGCACAAGTGCGTCCCAATCATCCCTCACCGGGTCACGGAAATCCGGCGCCGCCTGGATCAGCGCAATCCTGTGCATCGCTTCGGCCAGTTCATCCAACGCGGTTTCCAGGTTTCGCGACTGTAAAACCAGTTCGCTCACGACGTTCATCAAGGCGCCCGCATCGGCGCCTGCAAGCGCATCGATAATGGCGGCGATATGCGCACGGTCAATACTGCCCAGCATACTCGCCACATCAGAGTCCTTCAGACTGCCCCCGCCATAGGCGATCGCCTGATCAAGCAGGCTGAGGCCATCACGCATGCTGCCATCGGCGGCACGGGCGATGCGCATCACGGCAGATTCGTCCGCCGCGATTGATTCCGTTTTCAGAATTTTATCCAGGTGTCCGCTGATCTGATCGGGTAAAAGCCGGGTCAGGCTAAAACGCAAACACCTGGACAGGATCGTAATCGGCAGCTTGTGCGGATCGGTCGTCGCCAGCACGAATTTTACATGCGGCGGGGGTTCTTCCAGGGTTTTGAGCAAGGCATTGAAGCTATGGCCGGATAGCATGTGGACTTCATCGATGATGTAAACCTTGTAACGGCCCCGGCTCGGTGTGTACTGAACCGTCTCGAGCAATTCGCGGGTATCATCGACCTTGGTTTTAGAGGCGGCATCGATCTCCAACATGTCCACGAAACGGCCTTCATCGAGGTCAATACAACTGCCGCACTCACCGCAGGGTGTTGAAGACACGCCTTTTTCGCAATTGAGACATTTGGCCAGAATGCGCGCAATGGTGGTTTTGCCAACGCCGCGGGTTCCGGTCAACAGGAAAGCGTGGTGGACACGATTCTGGTCAAGACCGTTAACCAGGGCCTGCACCACGTGTTCCTGTCCGACCAGGTCGCTGAATGTATGCGGCCGCCACTTGCGGGCCAGCACCTGATAGCTCATAAGGTTTCCTCTGCTACATGAAGAGCCAAACATTTGAAGC
>DATCZY010000066.1:0-2704 GCA_036525655.1 Lysobacterales bacterium
GAGCGGCCGATCTCTTCGCGATTCGAACCGACGTGGTAGGTGACGTCAACATGCACCATGGGGTCGGAATGATCCTCGTGAAGGATCACGGTCAGGCCATTGGCCAGACGGTACTTCGCATAGGGGATGGCGATACCACCGTCATCACCCTTGAATTCCTCGACCAGGGTGATGCCGGCAGGCAGGGCCGGTTTTTCAATGGTCGCGGTGGTTGCATCGGAGCTTGTCTGGTTATCACAGGCCGCCAATAGAAGCAGCAAAATCAGGGCAATCAGTTTTTTCACGAGTCAAATCCTAATATAAGAAAATCAGCCGGCAAGGTTAACATAGCGGCGCACATGTAACGATCATGGACACCGTTATTGCTGACAAATTCCTGGGCGTGCCGATAATCAGCTTGATAAAAAGGCAAAACCCCGCGAGGGTGGGTTTTTACTTAATACCATCAAGGATCAGTGGCTGGTTTGAGCCACTTTGAAGGGGCTCAGCGCGAGCGCAGTGCCGCGCAGACCGCAGCGTTCAAGGTCTGCATTTCAGCCGGGTTGGTAAGAGTTAATGTGTCCTCTACAAGGTGCAGTGGGGCCTTTCTTTTAAGCGCCGAAGGTATTTCAATAGATGGGCTTGTTCGTCCAACAACCCCGCGCCCTTGCCCCAGTTCAGCGTAAAGCCCACCAGGATATCGGTCACCGAAAATTGGTTCCCGACCAGGTAGTCGGTTTCGCTCAAAACCTTGTCCAGCACTTTGGCCGCATGTTTGAACGCCGCATTGTTTTGTTCGAAAAGGGCAGTGATGCGCTGCTCTTTTGGTAATACAAACGTATTCCTCGCATTGCTCCACAGGTAGGCTTCCATTTCGGTCAGTGCAAAACTGACCCATTGCAGGTGCAGTGCGCGTTCGCGGGTGCCCGATGGGGCAACCAGGCCTTTTCCCGGCACCAGGTCCGCCAGGTAGGTGCAGATGGCGGCGGCCTCGAACAGCGGTTCGCCGTTGATCACCACGGCGGGTACCTTGCCCATGGGGTTGACCTTCTTGAGTTCCTCGCTGTGCAGGACTTCAATGCCGCCGATGGCCTTGAACTCGAGACCGCATTCGAGCAGTGTCCAGCGCGCCTGTTTAGAGCGGCTGGGGCCATATTCGTACAAGGTGATATCCAATGCCATTTCAGAGACTTCCTTTTTGATATTTCGTGTTCAAGAGCGATGAATGACTGATCATACAGTTTATTTATCATGGCCCATAGCCTCCTTTACGTTAACGTAAACGTAATGTATTCTTGGAGAATTATTTAAAAAACCGGCCAAACGTGCCAGCCAGGGGTATTTGGAGTGAACAGGACATACAGCATCAGCGAACTCGCGGACGAATTCGCTATCACCACCCGCACCATCCGCTTCTACGAGGAAAAAGGCTACCTGAGCCCCAGGCGGGAGGGGACTCGGAGAATCTACACCCCGGCAGATCGCACCAGCCTGAGACTGATCCTGCGTGGAAAGCGTCTGGGCCTGAGCCTGGACGAAACCGCGGACATGATAAAAATGTACGGCTCACCGCGTGGAAATCAAATACAACTCGAAAAATTCATAGCCCGTATCGGCGAAAAACGGGCTGAACTGGAACGTAAACGGCGCGATCTGGAAGTCTTGATGAACGACCTGCAAAGCGTGGAAGACAAATGCCATATTGCCCTGGCCCAAGTATTAGGAAGCGAGTGATCAGATGAGTAAACAACACGCAAAAAAGACCATAGGCCAGCCGGGTTCGGATATCAGCCAGAGCAAGAAGACGGCGCGTGATACGCCGCTGAGATTTGTCACCGCGGCTTCCCTCTTCGATGGCCACGATGCCGCCATCAACATCATGCGCCGTCTGATCCAGGCGCAGGGCTGCGAGGTTGTCCACCTGGGTCACAACCGCAGCGTGCTCGATATCGTCCGTGCGGCCATCCAGGAAGATGCCGACGCCATCGCGGTTTCGTCCTACCAGGGCGGCCACAATGAGTTTTTCCGTTTCATGATCGACCAGCTTAACGAGCGGGGGGCAGGGCACATCCAGGTCTTCGCCGGTGGCGGCGGCACCATCACGCTGGATGAAATCAAGGAGCTCGAAGCCTACGGCGTCAACCGCATCTACCACCCCGACGACGGCATGCACATGGGCCTGGTCGAGATGATCGAGGACGTGGTCAAACGCGCCGCCGAGCACCGCCATCAGCCGGTCCTTCCGGCCAGCCTGCGCGAGGACAACGCCAGCGACGTCGCGCAGATGCTGACCGCCATCGAGGCCGGGCTGTTTGGCGAGGCCGAACTGAAGATGAAGCGCCATGAATGGGCCGGGGTTAAAAAGCAGGCGCCGGTCATCGGTATCACCGGTACCGGTGGTGCGGGTAAATCGTCGGTCACCGATGAACTGCTGAACCGGCTGCTGACCAGTTTCCCTGAAAAGCGCATCGCCGTGCTGGCGGTCGACCCGACCCGCCGGCGCACCGGCGGCGCCCTGCTGGGCGACCGCATCCGCATGAACTCGCTGCGTTCCGAGCGTATCTACATGCGCTCGATGGCGACCCGGCGGCAGCATATGGCGACCAGCGCGATGCTTCAGGACGCCATCCAGTTTCTGAAATCCGCCGGCTTTGACCTGGTCATCGTCGAGACCGCCGGCATCGGCCAGTCCGATTCCGAGATCGTCGACATGGTGGATTTCTCC
>DATCZY010000067.1:0-2624 GCA_036525655.1 Lysobacterales bacterium
CCGTTCGCTGGCCCCGATAAGGGCAACGCTGGTGGGGGCGAAAATTGAGGCAACATCGAAATCCGGTGCGAATCGGGCGGTTTTATCGTTCATTTTTTATCTCTTGTGGCGGACAGCGCGATTATCCCATTAAACTGACGCCTACGACCCTGTGGAGAACCGAATGCCGACCGCGCTAATTACACATTCCATTTTCTCAGAACATGAAATGTTGCCAGGTCACCCGGAAAATCCTCATCGGCTAAGAGTTATTCACGAACACTTGCTCAGGCTGGGCATATCGGATTTCCTGCTACAAGTAGACGCACCGATGGCCGGCAGAGAGCAAATTGAACGCGTACATTCGGCGGCACACATTGAAAACCTGGCCGAGCACTCGCCCAGGCACGGATTGGCGTTTATCGATGGGGATACTTCGATGAACCCCGCCACCCTGGAGGCGGCCTGGCGGGCCGCCGGCGGTGCGGCCCTTGCGACCGACATGGTGATGACCGGAAAGGTTCACAACGCTTTCTGCGCACTGCGCCCGCCAGGACACCATGCAGAACGTCACCGGGCAATGGGTTTCTGCTTTTTTAACAATATCGCGGTCGCCGCGGCACAGGCCCTGGAGGAACACCACCTGGACCGGGTAGCCATACTGGACTTCGACGTGCATCACGGCAACGGCACCGAGAACATCTTCCGAAAGGATGAGCGGGTAATGGTCTGCTCCGTCTATCAGTACCCCTTGTATCCCTACATCAATACACCCTACATCCCGGGACATTTGATCAACACACCCCTGCCCGGTGGTGCCGGTGGAGAAGAATTTCGACGCGCCATAAGCAATATCTGGCTGTCTGAACTGGATGCCTTCAAGCCCCAGTTAATACTGATTTCTGCCGGATTCGACGCTCATCGTGACGACCCCCTGGCCGGGCTCAACCTGCTGGACGGCGACTTCGCCTGGATCACGGATGTAGCCATTGAGTTGGCACAACGACATGCCGGCGGGCGTATCGTGTCCTGCCTGGAAGGTGGTTACGATCTGGGCGTGCTGTCACGCTGCGTACCCGCGCACATAAAAAAGCTGGCCGCGCTATAAACGCGGCCAGCTGCTTTTCCTGCTAACAGGCGGGCTCAGATTTTCGGTGCTGATTTGCCCGGGGCGGGATGGGGCGGGGCCGAATGCGGATTGATGTGAATCTCGCGCATGACCTCGTCAGCATCCGGTACCCAATGGCTCATCTCGCGCTCCGGCAGCGTGATTTCAACCTTGGTCTTTTTCTTCTTGCGTATCAGTTGCAGGGTCATCTTCTCACCCGGCTGGTAGCTACGCAGGATACGCGTGGCGTGGGCCGGGCTGTCCGGCGTGCGGCCATCAATCTCCAGGATCACATCGCCGTCACGAATGTCCAGGTCCTTCTGGCCCGGCGCGCGCACCACCAGCAGACCCTTGTCGGCACCAAAGTATTCGCCGAGTTCCGGCGTAAGGCTGACCATTTCCATACCGGCCCAACGGCGGAAAAACTCGACACCGGGAGGCGCGTGGGGAGCCAGGGCATCCTCCATGATTTCCACCGCCCATTCCTTTGAACCGCGGGGTCCAAACCTCACGTTATGGCCGCCGTCAGTGACAAACCCGAAGGCCATGGCGTCGGCCGCCTTGGTACGCACAGTGGTCTCCTGGCTCTTGCCGTCTCTTTGATACACCAGCTTGACGTCCTCGCCCGGTTCAATCTCCCGCATCTTCTCGATCAGCTTGCGGTTGGAGGCGCGGCTGGACTCGGCGGTCAACGAGGTTTCGCCGACCTTGGTAATCACGTCTCCGGCCTTCAACCCTGCCTGGTCCGCCGGACCACCCGGTGTGACGCCCTCGACCATGGCGCCAGTACCCGCACCACTGTCCCCGGTACCGATATTGATACCGAGCATGGCCTTGCGACCGCCCCTGCGGATCTGGCGGAAGACCTCAATGTCCGTATCCGCCTGTATCCCCAATTCCGCCATTTCCCTGGCCGCCTCTTCCAGTTGGCGCTGGGCCTCTTCCAGCTTCCTCTCGGCCTCCTCCATTTTCCGGTCCAGTTCGGCCGCCGCAGCGTCCGCCTGGGCGGCCTCCGTCTGGGCTTTCGCCACCATCGGGGCTGCCATCATGGCCGCGATCACGAATGTCATTAACTTGTATCTCATATTCCAGCTCCTGTTTTTCAGCCCCTTGCGGGACCGTCAATCGGTTTCCTTCAGCCCGCCGGGGACGGGCATGGTGTGTTTAAAAAGACGCGCTTTGGGCCTGTGCATAACGCACCTGCACCAGTGAATTCATCAGCCCCACCCGCTCCTTCCAGAGCTTCAATTCCTGCTCCGATGACAGCACGGGGTCTTCGGTCATGCTCAGCCGGTAATCGATCATGGCAACCCGGTCCTCCAGCACTGATATGGTTCCGGCCGTATCGGCACTAACCACCTGCGGTCCGGATGGCATGGCGCTAAGGGCCCACTCCAGGTGCCGGGATTGCGCCATCAGGGTGGCCAGATCCTGCTGGTCCGGGACCGTTACGGTTGTCTGTACCGGGGCGGATTGGGAAACCAGCGTGGGTGCGGTGCTGCTTATATCAGCCTGCATTTGCTTCCCGGATTCAGAC
>DATCZY010000068.1:0-5894 GCA_036525655.1 Lysobacterales bacterium
CGGTTTTGGGGAGCAGGAACCCGCATCCGAACAATCCCTGTTCAATCCGAATCGGCGCAGCTTTATCCACGCGCGTTTCCGCTACGATGGTCAGGGCCAATGGTTCGACGAGGTTGAGGCGCACCTGGCACGCCAGGTCATCACCGATGACAGGGTGGCGCAGGATTACGGCGACCCTGAAATCGTGACCGAGAACAACCGCAGCACACTGGATGGCCTGACCCTGCAGGTCAATTCAAACCTCGATTCAGGCATCTCGCTGGTGTGGGGCGCCGAGTATTATACCGATGCAATTGACAGCATCCGTTTCAGGCAACTTGAAAACTCGAACGCAGGAACCGCAGCTCCCGGTCGTTTCCCCGACGGATCGAGCATGGACAGCGCGGCGCTTTACCTTTCGGGCCAATGGATCAAAACGGACAGATTCAGCCTCGACGCGGGCCTGCGCTACAGCTGGTTCGACGTGCGTCTGCCGGCAGATGAAAATCACGCGGTCGTCAATTTGAAACCGTCCAACCTGACCGGTGATGTCCATGTGGTTTATACGCTGAGCCCAGGGCTTAAACTGGTAGGCAACCTCGGTCACGGCTTCCGTCCGCCAAATATTTTTGACCTGTCAGCGCTCGGCCCCCGTCCCGGCAACCGCTTTAACATAGCCAACACCGACCTCGGCCCGGAAAAAGTCTGGAGCTATGATTGGGGAATAAAGGTGGAGACCGGCTCTCTCGAGTTGGAAATCTTCGCTTTTTACCTCGACTATTCCGACAAGATCACTTCCATGCTTACCGGTGATACGACTGCGGACGGACGCCTGATCGTAAGCAGCGAAAACCTCAACCAGGTAGATATCTACGGTCTTGAGACGGGGCTGTACTGGGCGGTGACGGACAATCTGCGCCTGTTCGCGGTGGCCAACTACACCCGCGGTGAAGAACATGAGAAGCTCGGACCGGGCTTTCCCGCAGATCGCATCCCACCGCTCAACGGCCAGCTGGGCCTGGAGTACTTCCTCAACAATGATTGGCGGATTGAACCCTACCTTCTGTTCGCCGGCCAACAGGACCGCCTGAGCCCCCGCGACCAGCGGGACCCGCGTATCAACCCGTTGGGCACCGCCGGCTGGGGCACCCTGAACCTGTTGCTGGACTGGCAGGCCACGGACACGTTACAAGTGGGTCTGCGCCTGGAAAACCTCACCGACAAGGATTACCGTGAACACGCGTCGGGGATCGATTCACCGGGACGTAATGTGGGTATGTGGGTGACTTATGGGTTCTGAAACCAGTGAGCCGATATCCTGACAACCGCCTGACGGGTTTCGACCTGCAAGGCCACCGCGGCGCACGCGGCCTGTTACCCGAAAACAGTATCCCCGCTTTTTTGCATGCCCTTGACCTGGGTGTGACCACACTTGAAATGGATACCGTCATCAATGCCGAGGGTCACGTGGTGGTATCCCATGAACCCTGGATGTCCGCCAAGATCTGCTCGCATCCCGATGGCGCCAAAGTGTCACTAGCCGAAGAGAGAAACCTGCGTATCTTTGGGATGAACGATCAGGAGCTGGCCACTTTTGACTGCGGCAGCCGCGGCCACCCCGACTTCCCCCTGCAGCGGCCCATGCCGGTTGCGAAACCGCTTTTACGTGAAGTCTTCCTGGCGGTCGCGGCGCATGCTGAGACGGATCGCACCCGTAAAGACCCGGTGCGTTACAACATCGAGATCAAATCAACGCCGCAATACGATGATATTTTTCATCCCGGGGTGTTCGAGTTTGCCAGCCTCCTGTACGGGCTTGTAAATGAGTTCGGGCTGGTTGGGCAGACGACCATCCAGTCATTTGACACGCGCGCCCTCGAAGCCGTGCACGCGATCGATGCAGAGATCTCCACCTCGCTCATTGTCGATAACCCTGATGGTCTGAAAAGCAACCTCGGGCGGCTCGGTTTCAGCCCGAGCGTCTACAGCCCCTTCTACGGACTCCTGGACCAGCAACAGATCGATGCCGCGCACGCAAAAAATATCCGGGTCATTCCGTGGACCGTCAATGACGGTAAAACCATGAAGGAACTGATCGAAATGGGGGTTGACGGGTTGATTACCGATTACCCTAACCTCGGAATGGAAGTGCTGAAAAACATCCGGGAAGGCCGGTGAGACAGGCACATACAGTCCCGCGGGGCCAGATATGACCCGCCTTTTCCACCGTTTGGGGTTCTGGCTGTCGCTGCCGGTATCCGCTGTGCAAGGCCTGTGGTTGCGGCGCACCGCCATCCGTCTGCCCGAGGCAGGTGGCGCCAGGAACGGTGTCAGCGGCCGCGGCACGGAACTTCACCTGTTGGCCCTGGGCGACTCGATCATCGCCGGGGTCGGAACCGGCAACATGGCGCATTCACTGCCGGTGCAGTTCGCGCGGGCACTGGCCAAAAACCGCCAATGCAGCGTGCACTGGCATGCCCATGGCGCCAATGGCGCCGCCATATCAGACCTGCGGCAGAGCATGGCCGGGCTGGCACACGACCGGCAAGCCGACGTGGTTCTGATTTCGATTGGCGTCAACGACGTCACCGGACTCAGCAGCACCCGCCACTGGCGATCCGAACTTGAACAACTGCTCTTGGACATCAGGGGCAGATGGCCGCGGGCCAGGGTGTTGTTCGCCGGACTGCCACCGATGGGGCGGTTTCCACTGCCGCCTCAACCACTGCGGTTCACGTTGGGGCACCGTGCCGCGACGCTGGATGCGATCGCTGCCGCCGTCATTTCAGGACAGCCGGGTATGCTGCATATACCCACGGATATCAATCCGCTTCAGCAGGAATTTTGCGAAGATGGATTTCATCCTTCAGCGCAATCCTGTGCTTATTGGGCGAATGAGCTTGCAAGCAGATTTGAAGCTGATAACTTAGTCATACCAGGCAAGGTCAAGGGGTCAAAATGAACGCCAACGCGCTATCCGGCAAGGCCGTCGCACAGACCATACTCGATGGTTTCGACCGGCACTACTTCCTCTTCAGAAGATACGGGTACGAGGCGAAATTCTGCTTCGAGCACGCCGACTGGACACGCGCCACCGAGGGCAGGAAAGAACGTATCCTTGGCTACGAAGCGCGCGTAAGCGAAACCGTTAATGCACTCGATGCGCAGTTTCCCGGTGCCGGCGAAAATGCCCAGTTGTGGCCCGAGGTCAAAGCCGCCTACATCACGTTACTGCTCAACCACCTACAGGCTGAATGCGCTGAAACATTCTATAATTCAGTAGTTTGCAGAGTTCTTCATAGAAACTACTATAATAACGAGAACATCTTCTGGCGCCCCAGCATCAGCACCGAACACCTGCACGGTTCGAGCCCCAGCTATCAAAGCTACTATCCCCCCAGCCAGGGCCTGCGCCGCTGCCTGTTGAAAACAGTAACGGGATTCGGGCTCAGCAACCACTTTCAGGACCTGCGCAGGGATATACGCCGTCTTGAAGTGGCGATACTCGAACACCGTGGAAAAAACTGGAAGGCGCAACCCAATTATCAGATCCAGGTACTGACCGCGCTGTTTTTTCGCAGCAAGGCAGCCTATATCGTCTGCCGCATTATCAATGGCGACCGCACGCAGGCCTTGGTGATACCGCTGCTTCAGGATAACGAGAGACGGATCTATGTGGATACGGCGCTGATGCGCCGCAAGGATGTCACCATCGTCTTCAGTTTCACACGTGCGTATTTCATGGTCGATATGGAAGTACCCTCGACCTATGTGAGATTTCTGCTCTCCATCATGCCGGGTAAATCGTCCGTCGATCTTTACGCCATGCTGGGTCTGCAAAAACAGGCCAAGACCCTGTTCTACCGGGAACTGCAATATCACCTGAGTCACTCCCGGGACAACTTCCAGATTGCCCCCGGTGTACGCGGCATGGTGATGCTGGTATTCACACTGCCGTCTTTCCAGTTTGTATTCAAACTCATCAAGGACCGTTTTGATCCGCCCAAGACATCCTCGAGGGAGGATGTCCGGCAAAAATACCAACTGGTCAAATATCACGACCGCGTCGGCCGGCTGGCGGATACGTTAGAGTATTCAAACGTGGCCATCGCACTGGACCGCATCGACCCGGAATTATTGCAGGAACTGCGTACCTGTGCGGCCGATTCGATCGAGGAAACAGCTGACACACTGATGATCAAACACATCTATATCGAACGGCGCATGGAACCGCTGGACCACTACCTGAGCCAAGCGACCGGTACCAGGCGACGCCATGCGATTCGTGATTTCGGCCAGTCGATCCGTGACCTGGTAGGCGCCAATATTTTTCCCGGGGACATGCTCAAGAAGAATTTTGGCGTGACCCGCAACGAGCGCGTGGTGTTCTACGATTACGATGAAATCTGTTACATCACCGATTGCAATTTCCGCCGCATACCGCCGGCGCGCAGTTACGAGGATGAAATATCCGACACACCCTGGTATTCCATTGGACAAAACGATGTTTTTCCCGAGTCGTTTGCCCCTTTCTTCTTTACCGACCCCCAGGATATGGCCCTGTTTAAAAAGGACCACGCGGATTTATTGACGCCCGAATGGTGGAACCGCATGAAAGACACCGTACTCGCCGGTGGTTTGACCGATGTTTTCCCCTACCCGGTCAAGCGCCGCTTTTCGGTTCGTTTCGGGGACTGAAAGTCCTGTTACGCATATTTTTTTTCGCCATTTAAACCAACTTTTGGGCATTCATGCCAAGCCAGTTAATACCGCCGGGAATACAGTTTCCACGCAAATGATGGATGTTGCAGGCATGTCCGGTCTGGCGCACATATTGCATCTTTGATAATGGCGTAATTGGACGCACCTATGACAAATGGGCTAGAAACTTTTAGTCTAACTGTGTTAGTGTTGTAGTATGATAATACACCGGGATTAAATATTATGAAATTTCGAGTGCATCACCAATCCTCATCCACAGGGCTGGTAACGGTCCTGATGGTGGCTGCGCTGCTTATGCAAGGGTGCATGAAACCCGTCAATGGTGAAGAAAACAAGGATGACACCGAATCCGTGTTGGCGATTCCGGTCGAGGCCGCGGTGGTCTCAAACAGCGACATGGCGGCTTTTTACACGGGAACAGCAACACTCGAAGCCGACAAGCAGGCGCTGGTCGTTTCCCAGATCAGCGGTGTCGTGTTAAAAATCAATGCCGAGGAGGCTGATTTCGTCGAAGCGGGCCAGGTCCTCGCGGTGGTCGAACCCGACCGTTACGCACTCGAAGTCGAACGCACCAACGCCACGCTAAAACGCCTGCAGACCGATTATCAACGCAAGCAGGAACTGTTCGCCAAGCAACTGGTGAGCACCGAGGACTTTGAACGTGTCAGTGCCGAGTACGAGGCGCAGAAGGCGGCCCATGAACTGGCCAAACTCGAACTCGCCTACACCAGCATCAAGGCGCCGATCAGCGGTTATATCTCGGAGCGCATGGTGCGCGTCGGCAACCTCGTGAAGCTGAATGAACCCGTCTATCACATCACCAGTTACGACCCGCTGTTGGCGGTACTGCATGTGCCGGAACGCGAACTGCGGGTCCTCAGCAAAGGCCTGCAGGTTTCGATGTCGGTCGATGCCTGGCCCGGCGAAGCCTTTAACGGCGAGGTGATCCGCATCAGTCCCGTCGTCGACACCAACACCGGCACATTCCGTGTGACGACACAGATTTATGATCATGGACAAATGCTCAAACCCGGTCTGTTCGGAAGGGTCGAAATCCTCTATGACCTGCACAAGGATGTTCCCGTCATACCACGCAGCGCCGTCATTACAGAAGACGAACTGAGCCACGTATTCGTCATCAACGAAGAGGGCACTGCCAACCGCCGATCCATTCAACTCGGTTTTGAAAATAA
>DATCZY010000069.1:0-2434 GCA_036525655.1 Lysobacterales bacterium
GATTGGCCTTCCGGTCCGCCATGAAAGTTCAGCACCATTGGTGGCGCGCCTTCGGTAGACCCGGTAACCCTGGCGCGGTATAGCCAACCACTCAGCTCCAGGCCGTCATGTGCCGTGTAGGTCATCAATTCGGGGCGTACCAGCGTATCGAGATCAACGCCTTCATGGGCACTATCTGAAATCTGGGTGAAAACCCCGCTTGAAGTATCTAGTTGCCAGACGTTGGTGGGGGAGGCTGAACCCGACAGGCTGAGGGTCAGCATGGTTCGGTCTGGTGATGCATCCATGCCGCCGGCAATCTCGGTCGGCAGTTCCGGGCCCGCCGTGACTTCGCCGCTGGCAAGGTCCAGATATGCGAGCTCGCTGCGCCCGGCTGCGTCCCACATCAGAGCTATTTTTCCGTCCGCCAGCATCTCGAAGCTGTCCAGATCGGCATCATCGCGCCCGGCGATGTAATTAACCGGGCCGGGTGTGCCGTCTGCCGCGATATCAATGCGCGCCAGGGCCACGAATTCACGGTCGATATTGGTCGAGAGCAGCAGCGTGTCGTTATTCACGAACTCTGCCTGGTTGGACAGCGCCAGTCCCACGTGCGGCGTTAGCAGTTGTTCCGAACTCGTGGCCAGATCCAGCAAATACATGTTGGTGTTGCCGCGACTTTGCATGCGCCAGACCACTGCGCGCTGCGCATCAGGTGAGAGTTGGCACGAGCCGATCCCATCGGTGATGGCGATCATGCGCGCTGCGCCGGACTCGGTGTCATACAGCCAGCAATCCATACCGCCGTTGCCGGCAGCATTGGAAGAGTACGCAAGATACCGCCCGTCGCGGCTCCACTCGTTCAGCCAGTTATTGACCTGTCCACCCTCGGTGATCTGTATGGGTTCGCCGCCTTGAGCCGGCACCAGGAAAATCTGCGTGTTCAGGCCACCACCGGGCGCCACCGAGACAGCGAGGTGCTCACCAGCGGGCGACCACAGCACGCCTCCCACCGGATCGTCGAATGTCGTGACCTGCACAAGGCCCACGCCATCTGTGACGGCCCGCCAGACTTGTGGTACACCCGCGCCACTCGACACAAACACAATTTGCTTTGCATCCGGTGAGTAAGAACCACCATAGGAATAACCAATGGCCGCCATGCGTGCCACGGAGGTTTCCAGGTCATCGGCAGCTGGCTCTGCCGCTGGTGCAGGTTCCACTGCGTTCTGGACAGATGGTTCGGGTTGGTCAGAAGGTGAGCAACCAATCATAAAGAGACATAAAAAGATGGCCGGTACCTGGGAAAAACGCGGGTTACTAGGTTTCACTTGGAGATTCCTCTTTGTTGATTGCGCCGAAGTCAGACATTTATCACTATAGCGTACCCACAAACTGAACATAGAGCCATCACGCTTTCAGTCGTATTGATAGGTTCTTCGACAGGTTGCTGCTGGCCGTTGTATGCCTGTCACTACTCCATAACGTGACAGGCGGTTTCTGAACGCAAAGCAGTCGTTCACCTTGTGTAAATTCAATAATTCAGAAGATTGCACATGGCCAATGGCCAACATAATAATGGCGTCAAAATTACGAAGCGTCCGACCCCGCAATGTCGCGCGAATCCACCCCGCGGTGTTATAATTGCGCCGTTCCAAGAGCTGGGCCCGCAGACGGGACTCGGCTGGTGCGAATCGCTTGAGATGCAGTCGACAGGCTGCTTCGGAACGTCAAACACAACACAGGAGTCAAATTCAATGACCACCAGTCTAGACCTGTCCAGGCTCAGCCTTATGGACGCCCTCGACCTCGCGACTTTGATCGAGGAGGAAGCGCGCCAGCGCTACGAAATGTTCGCCACACAGCTCGGCGGCTATGGTGCCGGAGCCTTCTTCTCATCGATGGCCAAGAACGAGGCCAAGCACGGAACTGAACTGCTCGAGAGACGCATGGCTCTGTTTGGCAAGACACCCATGAAGCTGAGGCTGACCGACCTCTACGATGTCGAAGCCCCGGAAATGGGTGCGCCGCGCCGCGGCATGTCCACGCTCCAGGCATTCGAGCTTGGGCTCGCCGCTGAGAAGAAGGCCTACGACTTCTACGACATGGCCTTGCCCGGCATCACCGATCCCGAGGTCAGGAAGCTGTTCACCGAGCTTCGAGACGAGGAGACCGAACACGTCGAGATGCTAAGGGAGGCAATGGCCAAACTGCCCCCGAGCGCCAGCATCGAGATCGAGAACGACCCCGATGACGCCCCCTATCTATAGGGCCTCGTTTATCATCTAAAAGGGGCAAGACAACCCGGAGCGGAGCCGGCGTGACCGTCTCCGTTCAGGGTGCAGAGCCTCCCCCTCCTGGTTTCACTACTCGGCAGCCTTGGCAGTTTGTTCTTCGGATAAAACATGCCTAGCAATCCATGACCGTTCGCCGGGTGTAAGCCCATCGTCAAGTC
>DATCZY010000070.1:0-4013 GCA_036525655.1 Lysobacterales bacterium
TTAAACACGCGCTTTGAGGAACACGGCAACCCGTAGCGGTCTCCACGTTTCATTGCAACAGGGGTGTAGAGGCTTTTTCGGGCTGGCAGATACCGGCCAGCTTTGGCTTGGACGGTTCGAAAGCTAGCCGAGTTGCGGAAAATGAAAATCGGCGCCCTTGCGAATACCGGTGTGCCAACGCTGGGTCACTGCTTTGACCCGCGTATAAAAGCGTATTCCTTCCGGCCCGTAAATATGGTGGTCACCAAACAGGGACTGCTTCCAGCCGCCAAAACTGTGGAATGCCATCGGTACCGGGATCGGTATATTCACACCGACCATGCCGACCTGTATCTGCTGCACAAAGTTGCGCGCCGCATCACCGTCACGGGTAAATATGGATACACCGTTGCCGTAGACATGGGCGTTGATCAACTCAACGGCCTCATCGTAGGAATTAACACGAACCACGCATAACACGGGTCCGAATATCTCCTCCCGGTAGATTCGCATATCCGCTTTGACGTGATCGAACAAACAGCCGCCGATAAAAAACCCATCAGGCGCATCGGCGTGTTTGAACGCGCGCCCGTCAACGACCAGTTCTGCACCCTCTTCCACACCCAGGCTGACATAGCCGGAGACCTTCGCATGGTGCTCGCCGGTGATCAGCGGACCCATCTCGGCCCCGTCGACATGACCCGGCTGGATGGATAAAGCCTCCACCCTTGGCTTTAACTGTTTGACCAGGGCATCGGCGGTTTCATCACCAACCACGACCGCCACGGAAATAGCCATGCACCGCTCGCCCGCCGAACCGTAGGCGGAACCCATCAGGGCATCGACCGCGGCTTCCAACGGCGCGTCCGGCATCACCACCATGTGGTTCTTGGCGCCACCCAGTGCCTGAACCCGCTTGCCGTTAGCCGAGCCAACCTCGTAGATTTTTTTGGCTATCGGGGTAGAACCGACAAAACTGACCGCCTTGATATCGGGATGCGCGAGGATCGCGTCCACCGCTTCGCGGTCACCGTGGACGACATTGAATACGCCATCGGGCACACCCGCCTGCCTGATCAGGTCCGCCAGCAGCAGGGATGCGCCCGGATCACGCTCGGAAGGTTTGAGCACAAAGGTATTACCGCATACCAGCGCCATCGGGATCATCCACAGGGGCACCATGGCGGGGAAATTAAACGGTGTGATACCGGCGACCACACCCAGCGGTTGCCTGAACGAATATGCATCGACGTCAACACCGACATTCTCAGAGAACTCACCCTTCAACAATTGCGGCGCACCACAGGCAAACTCGACGACCTCGAGGCCGCGTGTGACTTCACCCAGGGCATCGTCGCGCACCTTGCCGTGCTCGGATGTCAGCATAGCTGCCAGTTCATCCCGGTGGTCTTCGATCAGGCTCTTGAGACGAAACATGCAGCGAGCCCGACGCAGGGCGGGCATCGCGGCCCAGGCGGGAAAAGCGGCAGAAGCGGCTTTAACAGCCAAATCCAGTTCAGCGGCGCTTGCCAGAGGCACGCGTTTTTTGACCTCGCCGGTGGCCGGATCAAAGACATCACCATAACGGCCACTGCTACCTTCAAGCCTCTTTCCGTCAATATAGTGTGTCAGTTTTTGCATAATCCTTAAGCTCTCAAGACTGCTCTGAGGGTTTCAACCGCGTGGCTTATGTGTTTCTCTTCCACGATAAGCGGCGGACTGAAGGCGATAGTGTCACCGGTCACGCGGACCATCACACCGGCTTCGAAGCATTTCTGGATGATATCGGCACCGCGGGCGCCCGGCTGCCCTTCAATTGCGGCGAATTCGACGGCGCCCATCAAGCCGTAGTTGCGCACGTCGATCACGTTTGGCTCACCCTTCAATGAATGCAGGGCATCTTCAAATGCCGGCGCCATGGCGGCGGCGCGCTGGAACAGGCCTTCATCAGCATACACCTTCTGGGTCGCCTTGCAGGCCGCCACCGCCAAGGGGTGTGCCGAGTAGGTGTAGCCGTGAAACAGTTCGATGGCCGCGCCCGGCTTGGACATGAATTCGTTGTAGATTTCATCGCGCACAAATACCGCGCCCATCGGCACCGTGCCGCTGGTGAGACCTTTCGCCGCGGTGATGATGTCCGGTTTAACGTCAAAGGCCTGGGCCGCAAAGTTGTCCCCAAGGCGCCCGAAGCCCGTAATCACCTCGTCGAAAATCAGCAGGATATCGTGCTTGTCACAGATCTCCCGCAAACGCTTCAGGTATCCCTTCGGTGGTATCAGCACACCGGCCGAGCCCGCAATGGGTTCAACGATGACCGCGGCCACGTTGGATGGATCGTGCAGGGTCAGAATGCCTTCCAGTGCATTGGCCAACTCGACGCCATGCGCGGGCAAACCACGGGAATAGGCGTTGCGATCCAGCAGGTGCGTATGCGGCAGGTGATCGACACCCGGGATCATGGAGTTTGAAAACTGCTTGCGGTTGTAGGGGATACCGCCAACGGAAATACCGCCAAAGCCAACGCCGTGATAACCGCGTTCACGACCGATCAGGCGGGTGCGGGAAGCCTGTCCCCGCTCTTTCTGGTAGGCCAGTGCGATCTTCAGGGCCGTGTCGACGGACTCGGAACCGGAATTGGTGAAGAAAACGTGGTTCATCCCCTCCGGTGTGAGTTTGGCCAGTGTTTCGGCCACTTCAAAGGCAGCCGGGTGGCCGAAGCCAAAGTGCGGCGCATAATCCATTTCCGCCGCCTGCGCCTGGATGGCCTCGACGATCCTGGGGTGTCCATGGCCTGCGTTGCAGCACCACAGACCGGCCACCATATCGAGGATCTCACGCCCGTCGGGGGTGTAGTAAAACATGCCATTGGCGCGTGCAACCAGGCGCGGGTTTTTCTTGAACGCCCGATTGCCCGTAAACGGCATCCAAAATGATTCCAAAGATTGTTTTTTGTCACTCATTCTGGCTGTTCCTTGCAATCAACGTGCCATAGGTCCTCTGAACAAGTCGAAGTGAATATCTTGCGTCCAAGATATCCAGTCATAGCTGGTTCAGAGGCCCCCTGGTTTTTTTCAGGCGGTTTTCAGCGCCTCGGTCGCCTCTACGTAATCATAGCCCAGGTCACGCGCAACATCTGCATAAGTGACCATGCCACGATGCACATTGAGACCGGCCAGCAGGTGCGGGTTATCCAGCATCGCCTTCTTGGCGCCCTTGTCGGCCAGCGCCAACGCAAACGGTAAAGTGGCATTGTTCAAGGCAAAGGTTGAAGTGCGCGGCACCGCGCCGGGCATATTCGCCACGCAATAGTGAACGATGCCATCGACGATATAGGTCGGGTTTTCGTGTGTCGTGGCGCGTGAGGTTTCAAAGCAGCCACCCTGGTCAATGGCGACATCGACGAGCACCGAGCCATTGCGCATCATGCCGAGGTGTTCGCGGGTAACCAGTTTTGGCGCCGCTGCACCCGGTATCAAAACACCACCAACCACCAGGTCTGCGTCTTTGAGGTGGCGTTCAATGGCGTCCGTATTGGAATAAACCGTCTGCACGCGACTGTCGAAAGTCGCATCCAGGAAGCGCAGTACGTCGAGATTGCGGTCAAGGATAACGACATTCGCTCCCATGCCAACCACCATCTGGGCTGCGTTCAGGCCGACGGTGCCACCGCCGATAATAACGACTTTGGCCGGCTCTACACCGGGGACGCCACCGAGCAGCACACCCGAGCCACCATGGGCTTTTTCGAGGCACCAGGCGCCTGCCTGGATCGCCAGCCTGCCGGCGACTTCGGACATCGGGGCAAGCAATGGCAGGCCACCCTTTTTGTCGGTTACGGTTTCATAGGCGATACAGGTTGCGCCGCTTTTGACCAGGTCCGCGGTCTGCGGCGCATCCGGCGCCAGGTGCAGATAGGTGAACAGCACGTGATCACGGCGCAGCATCGCACGTTCTACCGCCTGTGGCTCCTTGACCTTGACGATCATCTCGGCCTTGTCAAATATACTTTTGGCATCATTGAGAATCTGTGCGCC
>DATCZY010000071.1:0-3620 GCA_036525655.1 Lysobacterales bacterium
GCCTGCCGCTTTCAGTGCTTCGAGGTGCTCCCAGAAAACGCCTTCACGGCACACGACATGCATGGCGACGCGATCGGGATCCCCTTCAAGATTCATCAGGCTCGGCTTTTCCGCGCCCGGCAGCAGACGTGTAATTTTTTCAAGCGAGTTACGCGGCGCGTGCAACATCACGTACTTGCTCTCGGCCGCCTGCAGCACACCATCGAGGCGTGAAAGCAAACGATCGATCATCGGGCGTTTTTCCTGCTTCAGGCGCACGGCGCAGCCGTAGAGTGCGGCGGTACTTTCAAAAAGCACCTCCAACTCAACCAGGTGGTTGGCGCGCAATGTCGTACCGGTGGAGACAAGGTCCGATATGGCATCTGCTGTTCCCAGCCCGGGTGCGATTTCAACAGAACCTGAAAACTTGACGGTTTCGGCATTGATACCACGTCCGGACAACAGTGAGCTCGTCAGGGCGGGATAACTGGTCGCTATCCGGCAACCATCCAGATCCTGGGCCGATTTGATCGTTGAATTCTCGGGTATCGCAAGTGAAAGCCGGCAACCGCCAAATGAGAGTTTTCGCAATTGGGTCAAACCGCCAGGGACTTTACCCTCCAGCATCACCTCCTCGGCAATGTTTTCACCGACGATGCCGAGTTCGCAAACACCGTCGAGCAGCAGGCGGGGGATATCATCATCGCGCACCAGCAGCAGGTCGATCGGGAAATCCTTGCCGTACCAGTACAGCTTGTCCTTGCTGCGTGCGAACCTCAGACCGCAGCTTTGCAGCAACTCGAGTGAGTGATCTGAGAGTCTGCCTGATTTTTGTATCGCTACACGTATCCTGTTCATGATTTTGCCGCCTCCTCGCGCCGCAAGGCCAGACGGTAACCGCCTTCACCCATATGCATGTACCTGGCCACACGGCCAATCGTGGTGACGCTGACACCGGTGATTTCACTGATCTCCCGGTAACTGCGCCCCTGTTTCAATAATGACGCCGTCCACCACCGGTCGACCATCGCTTCCACCTCCGAAGGGGTGCATAGATCCAGCAGGAACTGACGGACTTCCTCCGGTTTTTCAAGGGTCAAAAATGCCTTGTACAAGGATTCCGCCGCTGACCTGAGTGCCTTCTTTTGGGTTTCGTTGTGTTGTTTCATTTTTGTATCAATGTAATAGCGTGTTAATACATTGTAACAAAGAATAAATTGATTCAGACGGCAATGCAAGCACTCGTTTGCCGCCTGTCGAAAACCGGTCAAATATCGTTTGCCCAGGGGAGTCGGTTTCCATCCCTCACAATGCCGGTTCCGGATCAAACCTGAAAATCATCAAAGCCATATACATGACACATGTGTAGTATCACTTCACATTATTTACATAAGTACTTGTACTTTATTAAATATTGTTATATTGTATGTTCAGCCTAGGCGCAGTTGAACCAGCTTGATTCCGTCTTGCTGAGAGACAAGGAAAGTCTTTTTATCAACAGGGGCGCCCTGGTGGTTTATTTACGAACCGCTCTATCAGATCCATTTTCATGGTCTTCGTTAACTTCTTGATAACCGATTCCCGCCGCTGAGCGCTGCTGCGGTCGGGGTGGTTTTCTGTGTAAACCACCTCTACCGGTTGCCTGCCACGGAAAAAGCGCGCACCCTTTGGTGTACCCGAATGTTCGTTGAAGCGACGCTCCACATCGGTCGTCACACCGGTATACAAGCGACCATCACTGGACTTGATCATGTAGACATACCACTGTGTAGGATTGTTTTTAATATCCGCGCTCAATATTCACTGTTCCATCGAATTGACTGAGGATTCCTCAGGATCTTAAATCAAATTTTTCCAGATCAGATTTCAGGTGCTGCAGTTCCTTTCTCAACTCTTCTTCGGGTATCGGCGCAGTTTTCAACAAACCAAGCAGATTATCCCCAAAAACCACCAGGGAGCCGGCCGGGTGCAGGGTCTGTGACTGCACGGCAGCAGGCGCCGGCGAATACATAAGCGGCGTTATCCCCGGCAGGTAAAAAAGCACACCTCCCACGAACATGGCGAGAACTGCTGCCCCCAGGGCAGGAATTGCGCTGCCCATCGAGGATTTTTCAACGGCGGGCCCGGCCAGTCTGACCGCACGCATGATGTCCTGATGCAGGCGGGCACTGACTTTTACGGCAGCCTCAGGTGTGCCGGTCAATGATTTTTTCAATAATGTATCGTTCATAATGTGAGCTCCTCGCAGGACATGCCGGGTTCAAAATGGTGATCCCGCAGTTCCTTCGACAGGCGCCGGCGCGCGCGCAACAGGTTGACCTTAACCCAACCGGCCGGACGTTTCATGATTTTACCGATTTCGGCAACCGGCATGTCTTCGATATAGAACAACCACAACGCGGTAAACTGGGACTCTCCCAGGCAGGTCCTGGCCGTTTGCCATATTGAGCGCTTTTGCTCCAACGCAATTTCATGCTGCTCCGGACCCGCTTGTCCGCAGGCGATCGAATCGGGCAACTCCCCCGCATCCGACAGCGGCCTGCGCTGCCTGCCCAGCTGGCGCAAGGCAATGGTGAACAACCAGGTGCTGAAGCGATATTTTGCGCGGTAACCCGGTAGATACCTGAAGACCGCGACGAAGGTATCCTGGAGCACATCTTCGGCGTCTGCACGGCAGTTTGCCCGCACCAGCAGGAACCGGTAAAGCCGGTCCTGGTAATGTACCACCAGCTGCTCAAAGGCTTCGACCGAGCCCCGCCGGGCCCGTTCAATCAACTCGAGTTCAGCTTTTGATTCCAGGCCTGGCACCGGGGCGACTGCTTAAAGGTCCTTGAGCACTTCAATCTGATCGGCGGTCACCGGCACATTCATATGAAGATCGGAGCCATCGCTTTCAAAGCGCACCTGGCGGAGGACCTCCCCCAATGCGCCTTCCGATTCGTCCAGCGCTTTGAGGGCCACCAGACCTTCGACAATATTACGCACCGACATGGCAATCTCGGGCGAACTTGCCGTGAGTTGGGCGCTGATCTGCAGGCCGCCGTTGTCTTCCGCAATCACCAGGGCCACGGCATCGACATTCTTCAATACCGATGAATCCCAGTCGGCGCCGGTTTCGACCGAGGTATTCGCACCACCCTGCAGCAGGGCGCGATCCGCCTGCAGCACCAGCAGCGCTTCGGCAGCACTGTTCTCGAAGCCACCCAGCAAACCGCCCGCATCGAGAAAGGTTTGCATCATTTCCTCGCTGTGGGAGATCAGCGTCTGTGTCGCACCAAATGAAAAATATAATGGTTCACGATCCCCCCATGTTACGTTTCTCTCGTGTCCGTCGTTATCGGTAAACGACATCGTTCCTGCCCCTTCCGCAACCCGGTAGTAGGCAAGACCGGCACTGCCCAGGGTGGTGATTTCGGCACCCTCGCGCTCGAGCACCGAGAGCAATGCATCCTGGGTAGAGGCGCTGATTGCACCGTGAAGTATCACCGCACCATCATCCACCGGATTCCCGTTGACCGGCAATTTCACACCGAACACGGTAATGCCCTGGATTTCGTTACGGATGTCGATGTTCAGTTCTTGCTGAATATCATCCAGCGCATCGTCCACCGTCTCGAGCATCAACCTGCGGCCGGCCTCCG
>DATCZY010000072.1:0-18143 GCA_036525655.1 Lysobacterales bacterium
GCGATCAGGACCGTTTCCGAAACATCGCTATGTGCGACGAGCTGTTTTAAGACGTCCTGCCGGCTGGGCCGTGCAGACACGGCATTATCCTTGTCCGGCCACTTCGCGGCACCCGTTTTAACCGCGCCGGGCGCCTGCTTCAACGGGTACGGCGCCACCATGCCCTTTTTCATGATCAGTGCAAAAGGACGACCGGTCGAGTCCATGTAACCGACAGCGGTTTGCAAAGCTTTCCCCACATCCTCTTCACGATCGGGGAACCAACACCAGTGAATCTGCATGGTGTCCAGGAGTTCCGCTGTAATTTGCCCCATCAACTCGTGCTGTGGTTCATCCGCTTTGCCGGGTTCGCCGCGCAAGGTGATAATCAGCAATATGGGGATGCGAAACACATGGTTGAGTGAAGTCAACGGGCTGACGGCATTGCCCAAACCAGAATTCTGCATCATCGCCACCGAACGGTGACCGCCCAGCGCTGCCCCGGTAGCGGCGGCGACCGCATCACCCTCGTTGGCAGAGGAAATATAGGTCAGGTCCGTATCACCGATGGTGTAGTTGATAAACGGCGTCAAAAAAGAACAGGGCACCCCTGCCCAGAAATCAAACCCCAGCCGCTTGGCTGGCCCGACGAATTCTTTTGCCTGAATCACGATAATTCCGTTGCGATAGTGGTGTTTTCACTCACCTGTAATATGTTCAAACGTACCCGCGCGATACAGGTCGCCCAGGTTGTTGATATCCATCCAGTGGCCGTTGACATACTGCACCTGTGGCGGATGGCCATCGCCGACCAACTGGTTGAGCAAATCCGGTATGCCCAGGGTATTAAAGTCCTTACGCTTCCTCAGTGTTCCTACCGCTGCACGTAATTGATCGCAGCCCTTACCCGATACCCGCATCATACCTATCCAGCGACCATCCGGCTGCCTGCCCTCGATCTCCTTCTCCGGTGACACGCGATCCAGGGTCACTTTCTGCTGGTACATGGCGCGGTTGTCCGGTGCCGAACAATAGGCAAGGTCATGTATATTTCCGACTACATTTGAAAGCACCGATGAGTCTACCGCCACGAGCAGTTCGGCCTCCCAATCGAGTAAGTTGTGCAGCATGTATGAGCGAAACAATAGATCACCGTAGATGATCACGGTATCGGTCGTGATGCTATCCATTGCACAGGCCAATGAAGCAAGCTCTCCCGTCGTCTCCCAGTTTTCGTTGAGCAGGATTTTTGCGCCCTGCACGTTGATCGCGTCATGGCGATAACCGGCAACGACGGTAATATCATTCACGCCCTGTTTCTTGAACTTGTCGATCTGACGCCGCAACACGGGTACACCAGCGACCGGCAGCATCACTTTGGGCTTGTCGCGGGTGAGGTCATCCATGCCGTGGCCACGGGATGCCGCCAGTACGATCGCTGAAACCGGGTGACTCCCGCCACGGGCATAGCGCTTCTCCGCTTCCAGCAGTTCATCCGCGCCTTGCAGACGGAATATCTCGGGAACAGTGGCGATACGCTCTTCGCATTCAACCAGCGAGCGTGTTGCATAGATATTCGCAGCCGTTGTCTGCATGGCGGAGATGCAGGTGCGAATCATGTGATTGGCCCAGATCACCAGGCTGATTTCCGCCTTTTCAAACACCTCGGTTGGCGTTGCGTAGTATTTGGTCGGAACAATTACCAGGGGACTGCGGTTGGCCCATTCAGCGGCAAACCCCAACACCTGGTCGGGTTGACTGTGTTTGCTGTGGATCAGAATCGCATCGGCACCTGCTTCCCGGTAAGCCTCAGCCCGTTTCAATGCCTCATCCAGACCCCATCCCGCGATGAACGCTTCAACCCGCGCAACGATACAGAAATCATCGTCGGTCTGCGAATCTTTACCCGCCTTAATCTTGCCGCAAAAGGTCTGGATATCCTCCAGCGGTTGCGCTTCACCCTGGATAAAACTGTTTGTCTTGGGGAATAACTTGTCTTCGATACAGACGCCGGCTACGCCGATCTGGCCGAGTTTACGCACCAGTCTGCGCATGTTGTTGAAGTCCCCGTAGCCGGTATCGCCATCCAGCAGGATCGGTATGCTGGTGACGTCGGTCATAAACGCCAATTGTTCCACAACCTGGGTCCATGAAAGCTCGTTGTTGTCACGCACGGCATGCTGGGCGGACAGGGCGAGGCCGGAACCCCAGATACCCTTGAACCCTGCCTCTTCTACAATACGCGCAGACAAACCGTTATGCGCCTCGAGGATGAATTCCGTTTGATTGGAGTTCAACATATTTTTAAGTTGCGTCGTTTTTCGCACGATAATTACTTCCGGGTCAAAAATTCACTAGGTCTTTTCTGATCGCGGGCAAGATCTGCTTGATCGCCCGCTCCACATCTTCAGGGAAATCCACCTCCAGCCAGGGCAAGCCACTGACATCCTCACAGGTAAATGCCGCTGGCGTGGCCAGCAGGACATCCCGCAACGCCTCTTCATGCGGCGCATCCAACAGACCTTCTGTCTGGTAGTTTTCGCAGGTGCGTGAAATTTCCGCTGCCATCTTATCGCCAAACTTGAAAAAACCGACCGACTCGCCCAGCGTGTCG
Source organism: Lysobacterales bacterium (assembly GCA_036525655.1). GTDB lineage: Bacteria > Pseudomonadota > Gammaproteobacteria > Xanthomonadales > SZUA-36 > SZUA-36. Next base: position 2,594 of record DATCZY010000072.1, read on the forward strand.
AACTGGAGTCCGGGCGGCAGGGCTTTTCTGAATTCCACCATTTCGCCGTGGTTTATGGCTATTTTTACGGGCTCGTCACCCGCGACAAAATCCTGGTCTATCAGGAAACAATTCTGATGCGGTGATTCGATCAGCCGCTGCATGATTTGTGGGTGGAACAATACATCCGCATCCAGGACCAGCACGGTCTCACCGCTGGTCATAACCCCGTGGGCAGCCAACAGACTCAATACGCTGCCCTTTAAAAACGCCGGGTTATAGACAAACGAGATTTCGGGGCGCAGGTCCAGCGTGGCCACGTGATCAATGACCAGATCGGCCTCATAGCCGACCACGAGGGTGGCCTTTTGGATGCCGCAACGGAATAATATTTCCAATTGCCGCGCCAACAAGCTTCGGCCACCGAATTCCAGCAGGCACTTCGGCCTGCCGTCGGGATTGAATTCAGCCAGGCGGTTTCCACGCCCGGCAGCAAGAATAATAGCGTGCATGCATGCTTCCGTGTTTGATGCGCTATTGTAACCTGTCGCGGACGCCAGATGCGGTGGTAATTCCGTTTGAGCAGGCCAAAAAAACGCCCGGATATACCGGGCATTTTTCATTTCTTTATTTAGAGGTCGAATCAGTCGGGCTTGCCAACCTCTTTCATAGACAGGCGGACACGTCCCTGCTTGTCTACCTCGAGGACTTTAACCTTGACCATTTCACCTTCCTTGACCACGTCGGTTACATTCTCAACGCGCTCATCGGAGAGCTGTGAGATATGTACCAAACCATCGCGGCCCGGTGCCAGGGAGACAAAAGCACCGAAGTTCATGATCTTGATGACCTTGCCTTCGAAAATCTGTCCCGGTTCGATGTCCGCGGTAATCTGTTCGATACGCTTGCGGGCTTCGTCACCGGCTTCCTTGTTAACGGAACCAATGGTGATCGTGCCGTCATCGGCAATATCAATGGTCGCACCGGTCTCTTCGGTGATGCTGCGGATGGTGATACCACCTTTACCGATCACATCGCGGATCTTGTCCGGATGAATCTTGATGGTGACCAGACGCGGGGCATACTCCGACATTTCACCACGTGGCTCACTGATAACCTTGTTCATCTCTCCAAGGATGAAGTTACGGCCATCACGAGCCTGTGACAGGGCAATCCTCATGATTTCTTCATTGATCCCTTCGATTTTGATATCCATCTGCAGGGCGGTGATGCCATCGGCGGTACCGGCAACCTTGAAGTCCATATCACCGAGGTGATCCTCGTCGCCAAGAATGTCGCTCAGAACTGCAAAGCGGTCACCTTCCTTGATCAGGCCCATGGCAATACCGGCCACCGGCGCCTTGACGGGCACACCCGCATCCATCAGCGCAAGTGAAGTACCGCATACCGAAGCCATTGAACTGGAGCCATTTGATTCGGTGATTTCAGATACAACGCGGATTACGTACGGAAAGTCTTCCATGTTCGGCAATATCGCGGTCACGCCACGACGTGCCAACCAGCCATGACCGATTTCACGGCGCTTGGGACCGCCTTCAAAACCGGTTTCACCGACGCAGAATTTTGGAAAATTGTAATGCAGCATGAACGGATCTTTGTATTCACCGTTAACCGCATCGATGATCTGCGCATCCCGGGTCGTACCCAGGGTGGTGACCACGATAGCCTGGGTTTCACCACGCGTGAACAGGGCGGAACCGTGTGTGCGCGGAAGCAGACCCGTCTTGACCGTAATCGGCCGCACGGTGGTTACGTCACGCCCGTCGATACGCGGGTTACCGGACAGGATGTGATCGCGGACCAGGAATTTCTCCAGTTTGTAAAATGCCTCGGCAACATCGCCGGCTGAGGGCGCATCTTCATTTGTCTCGTCACACAGGGCTTCGATAGCAGCCTTCCTGACTTCGGCGACCGCAACCTGGCGTTCCAGTTTATTGGCGATGGTATAAGCCGCGACCAGACCCTCTTTGGCATTGGCCTCGACCTTTGCTTTCAGATCGGTATCCTCGGCGGGCTTTTCCCATTCCCAATGGGTCACATTGGCTTCGGCGACAAGTTCCTTGATGGCCGTAATAACAGCCTTCATCTCATTGTGTCCGAATGTCACCGCGCCCAGCATCGCTTCTTCTGAAAGCAGGTCGGCTTCCGACTCAACCATCAGGACGGCCCTTTCGGTGCCTGCAACCATCAGGTTCAGCTTGGATTCTTTTAACTGGGTGGATGTCGGGTTCAATACATATTCGTTATTGATGTAGCCAACCCTGGCTGCACCCACGGGGCCGTTGAATGGCAGCCCTGAGAGCGCCAGCGCTGCGGACGTGCCGATCAACGCCGGAATATCGCCATCGACTTCCGGGTTGGAAGACATCAGGTTTGCGGTGATCTGTACTTCGTTCAGGAAGCCCTTGGGAAACAACGGACGGATGGGCCGATCAATGATCCGGCAGGTCAATGTTTCTTTTTCCGTGGGCCGGCCTTCGCGTTTGAAGAAACCGCCTGGAATACGCCCTGCGGCGTAGAATTTTTCCTGGTAGTTGACCGTCAAGGGAAAGAATGACTGGCCTGGTTTGGCCTCTTTTTGTCCTACCACTGCGACCATGACCACGGTATCAGCCATGTTGACCATAACAGTGGTCGCCTGGCGGGCTATCTCACCGGTTTCGATGGTGACGGTATGCCCGCCGTATTGAAATGACTTCGTTAGTTTTTGCACGTTTATTTTCCTGCTTGTGTGAAGGGCCACCTGGCCCTTTTACGCCTGACTTCAGGCAATTCCTTCAAGTACGGCCAAGCGCTGCCAGAACGGTTGTTTTGACAGACTGCGACCATTGGGTAGTGAACAAAAAGGTTTAACGACGCAAACCAAGACGTTCGATCAGATCACGGTAACGCTGGATTTCTTTTTTCTTCAAATAGTCCAACAGGCTACGACGCTGATTGACCATTTTCAGCAAACCGCGACGGGAATGGTGATCGTGTTTGTGTTCTTTGAAATGATCAGTGAGGTGTTGAATTCTTGCGGTCAACAGTGCGACCTGTACTTCGGGAGAACCGGTATCATTCTCCGAACGCTTAAACTCGCTTACAACTTTACTTTTCGATTCTGCATTAATAGACATGGTTCCATCTCCATGAATAGAGCCCCATAAGTTTTGCTCGTTCGCATCGCATGATTACGATGGAGTTCACAAAAATCGGTAGCCCCGGGTTTCTGTTAGCCGCTCATTTTAACCGTCATGTTGACAGCAAACAAGTACCAGCAAGTCCCTTTCGGCTTAAGCGCGAACGAATTCGGTACTTTATGTCAGCACTTACCCTACAGATTGAAAACCCGGGTTGGTTGCAAGTTGCCATCCGCAGATATCTCGGCCAGGCCAAGCAAGTGGCCTTCGCCATCGTAAACGCGAACTTGACCCGTCGGCGAATTGCCGCCTTGAACCGGGAATTGCTGACCGTGTTGATATTTTCCCTGCTCAATTTCATCGATATCAATACGCGGCCAATCAACCAGACCGGCATCCGCGGGCAACAGTACTTCCGATAGCCCGGCGTTGTCCTTTGCCTCCTGTAGTTGCTCCAGCGTCAACATCGGGGTATTTGCAAAGGGTTCGACAAGCATGCGTCGCAGTTCGACCAGGTGCGCGCAACTACCGAGCGCGGTCGCAATATCTTCCGCTAGCGTCCGTATATAGGTGCCCTTGGAACAGTGCACTTCGAAAGTGAGGTCGGGCGCCTGCCAATCCAGCAGATTCAATTGATGGATGGTCACGCATCGCGCGGGGCGCTCGATAACGATGCCGGCGCGCGCATATTCATACAAGGGTTTGCCTTCGTGCTTCAAGGCGGAGTACATCGGTGGCACCTGCTCAATCTCACCCTCGAACCGCTTCAGGGCCTGAGCCAGTGTGCCGGGGTCAATGTCGGGTAACGGAAGGGTCTGGACAACTTCTCCTTCAACATCACCAGTTGCCGTGGCTACACCCAAGCGGGCCTTGGCCCGATAGCGTTTACCCGCCTCGAGCATGAAAGCGGCTGTTTTACTCGCTTCGCCGAGACAGATGGGTAGCATACCGGTGGCAAACGGATCCAGGCTTCCCGTATGGCCCGCCTTGCGTGCCTGGAATATGCCACGGACTTTTTGTAGGGCGCGGTTGGAGGAAATACCAGCCGGCTTATCCAGCAGGAGGATACCGTGGATATCCATCCCGTGCTTACGGCGACCCATTGCGCCCCTTAATCCTCGTCGGATTCTTCGGCGTCGGCCAGCGTGGTCCCGAACCTGTCCTTGTCGGCATGTAACGCCTTGGCAATCAACTCGTCGATGTGGCTGCCTTTCTCTACGGAATTGTCATGAACAAAATGCAATTCCGGCACATGCCGCAGACGTAGCTCCTGGCCAAGACGCAGACGCAGAAACGACGAGGCCCGGCGCAAGGCTTTCAAGCTCTCTTTTGCCTTTTCAGGTTCAAACACGGTGATGAACACCTTTGCATGCGACAGGTCACGGGTGACCTCCACATCGGAAAGGCTGACAAAGCCAACTTCCGGGTCCTTGATCTCCTGCTGAATCAGCTTGGCAAGATCGCGCCTCAGTTGGCCTGCTACACGTTCGGATCTTTTAAAGTCCCTGGGCGGCATATGCTATAGCATCCCCTTATTTAAGGGTTCTGGCAACCTCGGTCCGTTCGAAACACTCGATCTGGTCGCCCGGCCTGACATCGTTGTACATCTTGACGCCAATACCGCACTCCGTGCCGGCCGTCACTTCTGCTACATTGTCTTTGAAACGTCGCAGTGACTCGAGTTCACCCTCGAACACCACCACGTTATCACGCAAGACCCTGATCGGGTTGGCGCGTTTCACATGACCTTCAACGACCAGGCAACCGGCAATAGCGCCGAACTTCGATGAGCGGAACACGTCCCTGACCTCGGCCAGACCGACGATGGTTTCTCTCGTCTCGGTACCCAGCATGCCGGTGATGGCAGCCTTAACCTCGTCAATGGCTTCATAGATGATGCTGTAATAGTGCAGGTCCAGTTCGTGCTCCTGAATGATCCTGCGCGCGCTGGCGTCGGCACGTACGTTGAAGCCGATGATGATAGCGCCGGACGCATGGGCCAACGTAGCATCGGATTCCGTTATAGCACCAACACCTGAAGCCACGATGTTGACCTTGATGTCCTCATTGCTGAGATTAACCAGCGAGTCCTTCAGTGCTTCAACACTGCCCTGTACATCGGCGCGGATCAGCAGGTTAACGACCTTTTGCTCACCCTTGCCCATGTTTTCAAACAGATTCTGCAAGTTGGCTGCCTGTTGTTGTGCCAGGCGGTTTTCACGCTTGCGGCCCTGGCGCTGGGAGGCGGCTTCACGGGCTTTGCGCTCATTGGCCACAACCAATACCTCGTCACCGGCAAAAGGCACACCGGACAAGCCGAGAATCACCACGGGCATGGAAGGTCCGGCCGATTCTATCGCCTCGCCTGTTTCATCAAACATCGCCCTGACACGCCCGAATTCCTGACCTGCCAAAACCATTTCGCCACGTTTGAGCGTGCCGTTTTGTACCAATACGGTGGCAACCGGTCCGCGGCCCTTGTCGAGGCTGGATTCAATCACCAGGCCCTGTGCACGCCGATTGGGGTCTGCCTTGAGTTCGAGCAATTCCGCCTGGAGTAAGATGCCATCGAGCAAAGCTTCAATGCCCTCACCCGTCTTGGCTGAAACGGGGACGAACAGTTCCTGCCCACCCCACTCCTCGGAAATAACCTCTTGCTGGGCCAGTTCGGACTTAATCCGTTCTATATCGGAGTCAGGTTTGTCAATTTTATTGATCGCCACGATGATCGGTACACCCGCGGCACGGGCATGCTGAATGGCTTCCTTGGTTTGCGGCATGACACCGTCATCGGCCGCAACCACCAACACCACGATATCGGTTGCTTTCGCACCGCGTGAGCGCATGGCCGTGAAGGCCGCGTGGCCCGGAGTATCCAAAAACGTAATCACACCCCGCTTGGTAGCCACGTGGTAAGCACCGATGTGCTGCGTGATACCACCGGCTTCATCTTCAACCACCTTGGTGGCTTTAATATAGTCAAGCAGGGATGTTTTACCATGATCGACATGCCCCATCACGGTAACGACCGGTGGTCTTACCACACCTTCGTCACCCATCTCGGTTTCTTCATCGATCAGTTCCTGCTCGATGCCTCTGTCTTCTGACGGTTTGGCACTGTGACCCAACTCTTCGGCCACCAGGATCGCCGTATCCTGATCCAGTGTCTGGTTGATGGTAACCATCATGCCCATTTTCATCAGGACCTTGATGACTTCGCCAGCCTTGATCGCCAGCAGCTTGGCCAGATCCGCCACCACAATGGTCTCGGGAACCGAAATTTCCCGGACAACGGGTTCGGTTGGCCTTGAAAAACCATGCTCGGTGGGTCGTGGCTGCGAACTTAACCGCTTGGTTGGCTTGCGTCGCCGTGCTCCGGCACCCAATTCAACGTGCAGTTCCTGTCGCCCATAGCGGGTGGTTGGTTTTGCACGTTCCTTCTTGCGTTTGTGGGCCTCTTCAGCCAGCTTGTAGAGACGCTCTTCTTCTTTCTTACGCGCCTCTTCCTCAACCCTGAGTCTTGCCGCAGCTTCTTCAGCCTTTTCTTCCTGTTCGCGAAGCGATTGCTCTTCCTTGGCTTTCAAGGCCGCCTCTTCTGCAGCCTTACGGGCAATCTCCTCTGCTTCCAGACGTGCCTTTTCCTCGGCCTCTATACGGGCTTTTTCCTCAGCCTCGCGTCGTTCCTGGGCTTCTTTTAATGCCTGCTGAACCTTTTCTCTCTCGGGATCTTCCTGCTGCAAGGCTTCACGTTTGACATAGGTACGGCTCTTGCGGAATTCGACATTGACCGTCTTGGTTGACGCCCTCGGACCGCTGCCCTGAATGCGCAATTCACTGATCGATTTACGCTTGAGCGTCACTTTGCGGGGTGCTGTCGCATCACTTTCGGACTTGCCGTGTGCCGACCTCAGGTGCGCCAGCAGCTTTTTCTTATCATCATTGGAAACGGCATCATCACCCGATTTGAGGTTGATGTTGGCCTTGCCCATCTGGGCAATCAGTTTATCAACACTGACACCCAGAACTTCGGCCAATTGTGCAACGGTAACTTGGGACATATATTCTGCTCCTTGAAGAACCTGTCGGTTCTTTTTTTCAGGAATCCTGGCTCTCTTCTTCAAACCACGGGGCTCGCGCCGCCATAATCAAAGCAGCCGCCTCTTCTTCTGACATTTCATCTATTTCCAGTAACTCATCAACCGAAAGCTCTGCCAGATCTTCCTGTGTACGGGTACCATTCTCTGCCAGGCGGTAGGCGAGACGCTCGGTCATTCCTTCCAGGCTGAGCAGATCCTCGGCCGGGCTGTTGTCATCGAGCGCTTCTTCCTTGGCAATAAGTTGCGTCAGCAGTGCATCTCGTGCACGGCGCCGCAACTCCGATACCATTTCTTCATCAAACTCTTCAATTTCCAGTAATTCTGAATCGGGCACGTAAGCAACTTCTTCAATATTGCTGAAACCTTCCTGCACGAGAATATTCGCGATGCTTTCGTCGACATCCAGGCGTTCCATGAAGTTTTTAAGCACTTTGCCGGCTTCTTCCTCGCCTTTCTTGTCGGCGTCTTCCACCGTCAGTACGTTCAATTCCCAGCCGGTCAGGTCACTTGCAAGCCTGACATTCTGACCGCCGCGGCCAATCGCCTGGGACAGGTTGGCTGCTTCAACAGCGATATCCATCATGCGCCGTTCTTCATCCACAACAATGGACGCAACCTCTGCGGGCGCCATGGCGTTGATAACATACTGGGCTGGATTTTCATCCCAGAGAATAATATCGATGCGCTCACCCGCCAGTTCGTTGGACACGGCCTGTACACGGGAACCCCGCATACCCACGCATGCGCCGATAGGATCGGTGCGCGGGTCATTTGACCGCACTGCAATCTTGGCCCGGCGACCGGGGTCACGGGCTCCACCCATGATGGAGATCAATTCCTGGCCGATTTCCGGTACTTCCAGCTCAAACAACGCAATCAGAAACTCTTTAATGGTTCGGCTGGCGAACAACTGGGGTCCGCGGACTTCAGGTTTGACTTCATAAAGAAATGCGCGCAGGCGGTCACCGGGGCGCACGGTTTCACCCTGGATCATATGACGCTGGGCTATGAATGCCTCTGCATTGCCACCGAGATCGAGATAGACATTGCCGCGTTCGATGCGTTTGACAATACCATTGATTAACTCGCCTTCCCTTTCCTTGTAGGCCTCGACGACCTGCTCTCTTTCGGCTTCACGGACACGCTGTACAATGACCTGCTTGGCCGTCTGTGCGGCGATGCGGCCAAACTCGACGTTTTCCATGGGCTCTTCAATAAATTCACCCACTTGAATGTCCGGATTGATCGCGATCGCATCCTTATGCAGCATCTGGTAATTTTCTGATTCAATCTCCGCGTCGTCATCCAGCACTTCCCAGCGACGGAAAGTTTCATATGCCCCGGTATCACGGTTAATAGAAACGCGTGCGAGGATTTCGTCATTGTTGCGTTTGACGGTTGCCATTTCGAGTGCCGATTCCAATGCCTCAAAAATGACGCTCTTGGCAACACCTTTCTCATTGGATACCGCATCCACCACCAGAAGGATTTCTTTACTCATTTGCTCTTAACTCCATGCAGGGTCATATCCCTTATTTCGTCATTATTTCGTCTTGTGTCCGGCAAGGATCTTTTCATAATCCGGTACCAGTCTTGCCTTAACGATATTTCCAAAATCAAGTGTCACTTCAGAACCGTCCTGTTCAATACGGACGCCATCGTCATCTGCTCCCAGGATCGGACCCGAGAATTTTCGCCGGCCATCCTGTGGCGCAAACAGATTAATCTGTGCTATGCATCCGGCGAATTGGCGATATTGCGCCGGTGTAAATAGTGGCCTGTCCAGACCGGGGGAAGAGACCTCCAGGTTATATTGGCTCCTGATCGGATCCTTCACATCCAGCAACGCCGCGACCTCACGACTGACAGTTTCACAATCTTTAATGCCCACACCGTTTTCATGGTCGATATAAATACGCAGCACCGAGTGTTTCGGATTGCTGTTGTATTCCAACCCAACAAATTCATACCCCAGGTCTTCCACCAGTGGCTGTAACAACTCATTCAGTTTCTGAACGCTCAAAACGATATCTCCGGGCACAAAAAAAGGGCAAACTTGCCCCCGACGATCAGTTCCGGCAATTGCCGGGACTTTTCCAATCACGCCCATAAGGGCGGATGCGACAGCATTATTTCATCACACCATCCAATCGTCGCTAGGGATCACCGGTCATTACCGATGAAACAAAAAAGGGCCCTGCCGGACCCTTGATAAATATTGGTAGCGGGGGCAGGATTCGAACCTGCGACCTTCGGGTTATGAGCCCGACGAGCTGCCAGACTGCTCCACCCCGCAACGGCAAGGAGGGCATAATAATGATTCGATGCACTAATTACAAGGGCTGATATAACTTATACCTGAGATCACTGAAAAGCCTGCGGGAAATTACCCGAAGTTTACCTGTCAGAGACCAAAACTCGTCATGCAAATAGCAATCAATGAGCTGGAAAACATCCCCAGTCCAAGAATCATGGCGCCATTCAATGTCAGTGCTGTACCAAAATCAACCGGCGCTGTTATGGCGGTTTCATTCTCCGGATCGTCAAAATACATGTACTTGACGATGCGCAAATAATAGAACGCACCAATAACGGCAAATACGACAGCAACGATGGCCAGCCACATCATGCCGGCTTCAATGACCGCCTTGAGAACCATCAGTTTTGCAAAAAAACCAACCATTGGCGGCACGCCGGCCATGGAGAACATGACCAGACCCATGATGGCGGCATAAAACGGGTTGCGTCGGTTCAGACCTTTAAAGTCATCCAGGTGCTCTGCCTCTACGCCACGCGCACTCAGCAGGATGATCATACCGAAAGAAGCGACTGACATGACACCATAGACGATGACGTAGTACATCGACGAACCAAATCCAAAAGCGGTTCCCGGCAACAGTCCCAACATCACAAAGCCCATGTGGGAAATGGTCGAATAGGCGAGCATGCGCTTGATGTTCGTTTGCATGATCGCCGCGAGGTTACCAAGGATAATCGACAGCACCGCCAGGCTCGCAAGCATACTTTGCCAATGGACATGCAAGTCACCCAGGCCGCTGCTCAGGAAGCGGTAAGCCATTGCAAACGCCGCCAGTTTCGGTACCGAGGATATAAACAGGGTGACCGCCGGTGGCGCGCCTTCATACACATCCGGAATCCACATGTGAAACGGCACAACACCAAACTTGAATGCGATCCCGACCACTACGAACACCAAGCCAAAAATCAGCAGAATATCGTCGGTGCCGCGGGTACTTAATACTTCGGCAATTTCCGGTAAAAGAAGACTGCCGGTAGCGCCATAGATCATAGACATGCCGTAGAGCAGCATACCGGACGCCATTGAGCCCAGCACAAAGTACTTCATTGCGGCTTCCGTGCCCCTGCCTGAACTACGGTCAAACGCAACCAGCGCATAGACTGAAAGTGAAATCAGTTCCAGGCCGAGATATATCATTAACATGCTGTTGGCCGAAATCAGCAACATGACGCCAAGTAACGCGAAAAGACTGAGCGTAAAGAAATCCGCACGGAACATCTTGAAATTGCGCAGGTAGAATTTGGAGTAGGTAAATATCAAACCCATTATGACGAAACTGAAGACCTTCAGCACGTCGCCCATCGGATCCCTGATGAAGCTGTCGTTAAAGGTGGTGACCGATCGCACACCGTCAATCAGGTAGTCGCCACGCATGGTGATGATGGCCGCAAAGATGACGGTCAACATGGCCAGCATGTGTATGATCCCGCGGCGTTCTTCGCGTAAAAACAGATCAACGATCATGATGACACAGGCCATTATCAGGACCCAGATTTCAGGAGCAGCTAATAACATTTGGGCGCCGTTCATGTTATATGACCTTTGATTGAACTATGTGTTGTAACAGGTGATCGACCGATGCCTGCATCATGTCTACCAGCGGTTGCGGCCATAAACCAAAAAACAGTATGGCTACCGCCAGAACCCCCAAAACCAGGGCTTCCCGGCTATTAATATCCTGCAAATTCTGTACTTCATGATTGGTTATATCACCAAATATGACACGCTTGGCGAGCCACAAGCTGTAAGCTGCGCCAAGTATCAGGGTCAGTGCCGCCAGGAATGCAAACCAGAAATTAGCCTGGAAAGCGGACAGGATGACCATGAACTCACCGACGAATCCGCTGGTCCCCGGCAAGCCTGAGTTGGCCATCAGGAAGAACACCGCAAACATGGCAAACCAGGGCATTGTATTGGCGACACCGCCGTAATCCTTGATCATCCGGCTGTGAACGCGGTCGTATAAAACACCGACGGTAAGGAACAGCGCACCCGAGATAAACCCGTGTGAAATCATTTGCATCATCGCGCCTTCAACACCCAGCGCGGCACCGGATATGCCACCGGTCTTGCGATAGATCGCGAAGGCAATGAACAATCCAAGCGTCACAAAACCCATGTGTGATATGGACGAATAGGCGATCAGCTTTTTCATATCCTGCTGTGCGAGAGCTACGAAACCGATATAGACAACCGCAATCAATGACAGACCGATCACGAGCCAGTCGAGAGCGGCAGACGCATCGGGGGTAATGGGCAGGCTGAACCGGATGAAACCGTAACCACCGATCTTCAACATGATGGCCGCCAGGATCACGGAACCGCCGGTCGGCGCTTCAACGTGCGCATCGGGCAACCATGTATGTACCGGGAACATCGGGATTTTGACGGCGAATGCGGCCAAAAACCCGAGGAACAACCATTTTTGAGCAGTCAGGCCGATCGGCAGTTCATGCCAGGCAAGGATTTCCCAAGTGCCTGACTGGATATACAGGTAAATCAGGCCAATCAGCATAAATACCGAGCCCAGGAACGTGTATAGAAAGAACTTGATGGTCGCGTAAACCCTGCGTGGCCCACCCCATATACCGATCACAAGGAACATCGGAATCAACATGGCTTCAAAAAATACGTAAAACAGCAGGGCATCCAGCGCTGCGAACACGCCGATCATCAGACCCTCCATCACCAGGAAGGCCGCCATGTACTGGTTTACATTTTTCTGGATGGAACGCCAACCGGCGATCACAACCAGTACGCCAAACAGCATGGTCAAAAGTATCAACGGCGCCGAAAACCCATCGACACCCAGGTGATAGTTGATATTAAAGGCTTCGATCCATGGCCGATTCTCGACAAACTGCATCGCTGCCGTTGAAGTATCGAATGAAAAGAACAGCGGCAGACCCATTAAAAAAGTCAACGCTGATATCAACAAGGCCAGTCCCTTCGCCATTGCGGGACGCTGATCACCGGCCACCATAACTGCAACTGCGCCCAGCATGGGCAACCAGATTAATATACTGAGGAGAAATCCGTTCATTGTCCCATTCATCGTCCAGGCGCCATTGTGACCCAGACCGCCAATATTCCGATCAGTCCGATAATCATGGCAAAGGCATAGTCATACAAAAATCCGGTCTGCCAGCGGCGAACCCGAGCTGCGATCCACTCAACCACGCGGGCTGATCCGTTGACGATACCGTTATCAATAAAGCCCGCATCGGCCTTATTCCACAAATTCCGGCCCAGCTTCACACTGCCCTGGGCAAAAACCTTCTGGTAGAACTCGTCAAAGTAATACTTGTGGTCAAGCAGGCGGTACAAAAATGGGAACCGCTTCTCGACCGCGTCCGCAATCGTTGGACGGAACATGTAAATAACCGTAGCGATCACGAAGCCTGAGATCATCAGCCAGAAAGGCAGGGTGTAAACCGCGTGCATGGCCATCGCCGTGGCGCCGTGAAAATGTTCACCCAACTCGGCGAGTACGTTATTTTTTTCGAGAACAAAAATCGAGTCATCCAGCCAACCGCCAAACAGAACGGGCTCAATGGTCATCCAGCCGATAACGATGGAAGGGATGGCCAACAGGATCAGCGGCACGGTGACCACCAGGGGTGATTCCTTCGGCGCATGCGCCAGTTGCCCGTCGGGTAGATGCTCATCATGGCTATGCACCACTTCGAAACGCTCCTTGCCGTGGAACGTCAGATATAACAGCCTGAAGCTGTAGATAGCGGTGACCAGAACGCCTGCAACAACCGCGAAGTAGGCAAAGCCGCTACCCCATCTATGGGAGTCTGCAACCGCTTCAATGATCGCATCCTTGGAATAGAAGCCTGCGAAAAACGGGAACCCTATCAAGGCCAGCGTGCCGATCCAGGCGGTCAGCCAGGTGACCGGCATGTATTTCCTCAGACCGCCCATGTAACGCATATCCTGCTGGTGATGCAGGGCGATAATCACGGAACCGGCGCCAAGGAACAGCAGTGCTTTGAAAAAGGCATGTGTCATCAGGTGAAATATGGCCGCTGAATAAGCCGACACACCAAGGGCCACGGTCATATAGCCCAATTGCGAAAGCGTCGAGTAGGCGATGACGCGTTTAATGTCATTCTGCACGATACCGATCAGACCCATCGACAGCGCGGTAACCGCACCGATCAGCATGACAAAGCTCAGGGCCGGCTCGCTCAACTCGAACAGGGGTGACATTCTTGCCACCATGAAGATACCGGCCGTCACCATGGTGGCGGCATGGATCAAAGCGGAGATGGGTGTCGGGCCTTCCATTGAATCGGGAAGCCACACGTGCAACGGCGCCTGTGCCGACTTGCCCATGGCGCCGATGAACAGGCACACGCAGATAAAAGTCAGCATGTTCCATTCCATGCCGCCTGGAACGGAAAGCGTCTGGTCAACGACACCACCGGCCTGAGCGAACACATCTGCGTAGTCGAGACTGCCGAAAGTAAGAAGAACAGCCGCGATACCCAGCAGGAACCCGAAGTCGCCGACCCGGTTGACCAGGAAAGCCTTCAGATTAGCCCTGATGGCGGACTCTCTCTTAAACCAGAAACCGATCAGCAGGTAGGACACGAGACCAACCGCCTCCCAACCGAAGAACAGCTGCATGAAGTTGTTCGACATGACCAGCATCAACATCGAAAACGTGAACAGCGCGATATAACTGAAGAAGCGCTGGTAACCCGGGTCATCACGCATATAACCGATCGTGTAGATATGTACCATCCACGAAACAAATGACACCACACACATCATCAACGTGGTCAAGTGATCGATCAGGAAACCAACCTGGAAGCGGATGCCATCCGCCACCATCCAGGTGTATACCGTGATATTCACGGTATCGAGCGTACCGATAACCTGTTGGTACAGGAGCCATGCCGATAGGAAAAACGACATACCGACACCGAGAATCGTAACTGTATGTGAGCCCACCCGACCGATCTGGTTACGGAAAAATCCGGCCAGAATCGCGCCACCCAAAGGTAGCAGCGGGATCAGCAGCAGCGTGGTTTGCAGCGACATGTTCATCCTTTCAGATCATCCAGTTCGGCAACATTGATGGTCTGCCGGTTACGGAAAAGCACGACCAGGATGGCAAGACCAATACCTGCCTCTGCAGCCGCAACCGTCAGTATGAAGAATACAAATATTTGTCCATCGAGATTGCCCAGGAAGCGGGAAAATGCGACGAAGTTGAAGTTAACCGCCAGCAGCATCAACTCAATGCACATCAACAGGATGATGATGTTCTTGCGGTTAATAAAAATCCCGGCAACACTCAGACTAAACAGTATTGCGCCCAGGGTCAGAAAATGAGCAAGTGTCAACATGGTGATTCCTCAAACGCTCCGCGGCTTTTCTGATTTCATTTTTACCAGCCTGACACTCTGGTCACGACGGGTTCTGACCTGTGCGCCGACATTCTGGGTTTTGATACCCGGACGGGTACGCAATGTCAGCGCTACGGCTGCGATAATTGCGACCAGCAAAACAACGCCGGCGACCTCGAATGGCAACAGGTAGTTGGTATACAGCAATTCGCCAAGTTCACGCGTGTTGCTGTAACCCTCGGGGTTTGGCTGGGGTATTGGGAACATCTCGGCACCGAAGCGCCCCCTGCTCCACATCACCATGAGTAATTCGACTGCCATGGCCACTGCAACAAGCACGGCAACCGGCAGGTAGCGAATGAAGCCTTCTTTTAGCGGCACCAGGTTGATATCCAACATCATCACGACGAACAGGAACAACACCATCACCGCACCCACATACACCACGATCAGTATGATGGCGAGGAATTCAGCCTCCAAAAGCATCCAGATTGCAGATGCGCTAAAAAAAGCCAGCACCAGGAATAGCACCGCGTAAACCGGGTTACGCACGGTAACCACCGAGACGGCCGCAAACACCAAAACCAGCGAGAAAACGTAAAAAACAAGTTCCTGGACAATCATCTGTAGGCCGCATCCCTGTTACGA
>DATCZY010000073.1:0-7319 GCA_036525655.1 Lysobacterales bacterium
ATAATCATTTACCCATCGCCAATCGCGGTTGTTCCATGATCAATGATGCCGCGAGTGCACGACGGGCGTCCTGATCAGCACCCAGTTCGGTTAAATATGCCTCCATTGAACCGTACCTTTCATCCACTCTCGCGTAAAAAGCCTCCAGCATCCTGGCATCCACGCCTACAATCGGCAGCCATGCACTGGCTGGCGTACCCTTGCTGAACTTGTTCCCCCTGCTGGAACTTTTGCTTTCTTTGGAGAGAAAAACGGCTTTTTCCTCAATACGACTGATTTCGTTTGTCAGCAGGTATTCTTCCATGATGGTTTCACGGTCTATATTGAGGGATTCCAGGATGAGTGCCACCGCAATACCCGAGCGGTCTTTGCCTGCACTGCAGTGGATCAGAACCGGCCAGTTGGATTCATCAAGCACGATTTCCATCAGTTTCCGGTAACTAGACGCTCCCTCTTCTGCAATCATCCGATAACCTTCAATCATGTGCTCCAACGACTGCTCTTGCGAGAACCTGTTTCTCTTCATCATCTTTCGCTGAGCGGTAAACCAGTCGTTATCGGAATCACCAACCGGAAAATGAAAGAACCGGGGTGGTTTGTCACCCGTCCAGACCGTAGGCGACTGGTCGTGTTCCTTCTGAGTGCGCAAGTCGATGACTGTTTTAATGCCAATCTCTTCGAGTTTCTGGAAATCGCCAGTTGTGAGCCTTGACAGGTTATCGGAGCGAATAATCTGTCCCCAGCGAAGGGTGCCCATGGCACTGTTCTGGTAGCCGCCAATATCACGGGTATTCGTGGTTCCTTTCAGGTGAATCACCCGTTCATGCGCAAACTCGCTTGGGAACGCCGGGCTGGCCAAAACCAACATGCCCATGGTGATGACGGCCATGTATGCCGCTCTCTTGATCAGTGCAGACCATTCCCGCATTTGTATTTCCTCTCAGGTGCCGGCGAAAATCCAGCCTGAATCATAGGCAAATGGATTCGAAGCCGCTTGGCCTGACGAGCCAATGATTTGACTTACCTGAAAGGAAAAATCCCCGGCGAAAGGAACATCGTTTTATTTGGCCTGACAAAAGCGCCATTTTGGCCGTGACCGCGACGCTTTGAATATGCCCGGATCACAGGTTCAAACGAGTTTATCAATCCGTATTTTCAATCAATTAACGCGTTGCGATAGAAAACGTCAATAACGTTGATCAAAACTTTCAATTCGACTTCAAGGCGCAGGTGCGGTTCACTGTATGCCCGTAACAATATGTTATTTCAATGGGAGTTAAACAATGCTTAAACAATCATTACCTTTTCTTGCCGCATTCGCGGTAGTGATGTCACCGGTGGTGGTGTCTGATCCGGCTTATGCCCAGGGTGGTGAGGCAAGGACGACACAATTCTGGTGGCCCGAACAGCTGAATCTGGCGCCGCTTCGCCAGCACGCTGAAGAGTCCAAGCCAATGGGCGCAGACTTCAACTACGCCGAGGCATTCAAGAAACTCGACCTCGAAGCCGTTAAAAAAGACATCGAAACGGTGTTGACCACGTCACAGGACTGGTGGCCAGCCGACTATGGCAACTACGGTCCGTTTTTCATCCGCATGGCCTGGCATAGCGCGGGCACCTACCGCGTTTCAGACGGCCGCGGCGGCGCCGGTGGTGGTCAGCAGCGTTTCGAACCGCTCAACAGCTGGCCCGACAATGGCAACCTCGACAAGGCCCGGCGCCTGCTCTGGCCGGTCAAACAGAAATACGGCAGCAGTATTTCCTGGGCCGACCTGATGGTCCTGGCGGGCAATGTTTCGCTGGAATCCATGGGTTTTACGACCTTTGGTTTTGCCGGTGGCCGTGAGGACGACTGGGAGCCCGAACTGGTTTACTGGGGTCCTGAAAGCGAGTTCATGGGCGACAAGCGCTACAGTGGTGACAGGAAGCTGGAAAAACCGCTGGCAGCCGTGCAAATGGGTCTGATCTACGTCAATCCGGAAGGCCCCAACGGTAACCCGGATCCGCTTGCAGCCGCAAAGGACATCCGCGAAACCTTCGGTCGCATGGCCATGAACGATGAAGAGACCGTGGCCCTTATCGCCGGCGGCCACACCTTTGGCAAGGCCCATGGCGCAGCCAAACCGGAAGATTGCGTCGGCCCCGAGCCCGCAGCTGCAGGCATCGAGGAGCAGGGATTCGGCTGGAAGAACAAGTGTGGCAAAGGCAATGCCGGCGACACCATCACCAGCGGCCTGGAAGGCGCCTGGTCGGCCAACCCCACAGCCTGGACTTCGCAGTACCTGGACAACCTGTTCGCCTTTGAGTGGGTGCAGACCAGGAGCCCCGCCGGTGCGATCCAGTGGATTCCCGCTGACGGAGCCGCCGCCAACCTGGTGCCGGACGCCCATGACCCGTCGAAGCGGCATGCGCCGATCATGTTCACAACCGACCTGTCTCTGAAGTTCGACCCGAGCTACCAGAAGATCGCGAAACGCTTCCAGGAAGACCCTAAGGCATTCGAACTCGCCTTTGCCAAGGCCTGGTTCAAGCTGACGCATCGCGACATGGGTCCGCGTGCACGCTACCTTGGCTCTGAGGTTCCGAGCGAGGTATTGGTTTGGCAGGATCCGGTTCCCGCAGTCGATCATGAACTGATCAACACCCAGGACATCGCCAAGCTGAAGTCCGACATCCTGGCATCCGGGCTGAGCGTACCTGAACTGGTCAGGACCGCCTGGGCCTCGGCTTCCAGCTTCCGTGGCACCGACATGCGTGGTGGCGCCAACGGCGCACGCATCCGCCTCGAGCCGCAAAAGGACTGGGCAGCCAACAACCCGGCTGAACTGGCGAAGGTGTTGAAGCAACTGGAAGCGATCCAGAGCGACTTCAACAACGCGCAATCCGGTGGCAAAAAGGTCTCGCTTGCCGACCTGATCGTGCTGGGTGGCGCTGCCGCCATCGAGCAGTCCGCCAGCAAGGCCGGCGTCGAGGTGCAGGTTGACTTCACCCCGGGACGCACCGATGCATCGCAGGCGCAAACCGATGTGAGCTCATTTGAAGTGCTCGAGCCGACCGCGGACGGATTCCGCAACTACTTCGGTGACGGCAACCACAGGTCCCCGACTGAAATGCTGGTCGAAAAAGCCGACCTGTTGACCCTGAGCGTGCCTGAAATGACGGTCCTGGTCAGCGGTATGCGCGCCCTGAACGCCAATACCGGCCAGTCCGATCTCGGTGTTTTGACCAACCGGCCCGGAACGTTGAGCAACGATTTCTTCGTGAACCTGCTCGACATGTCCACCCAATGGTCGAAGTCAGCCGATGCCGAAGGCATTTACGAAGGCCGTGATCGCGCCACGGGTGAGCTTAAATGGAAAGCCACCCCGGTCGATCTGATCTTCGGCTCCAGCTCTGAACTGCGTGCTGTCGCGGAATACTATGCGGCCGCAGATGCGCAGGAGACCTTCGTGCATGACTTTGTCGATGCATGGACCAAGGTCATGACCCTCGACCGCTTTGACCTGCGCTGATACCGGCAACCAAAGCGTTTGAGAGTGACTGGACCGGGTCGTAATTCGAATCCCGGCCCAGGTTATAAAATGAGTCTCGAAAGCCTTTCGTAACTCATGGAAAAATCGGACGGCGGCGTAATTTACGTCGCCGTTCGTCATTCCGGGCTCAGGCCATGACCGGCACCAGTAATTTGCGCTGCGCACGGATCATCAGTATGAACAGCACGCCATACCAGGTCACCGCGAAGGGGCCGACATCGGGCAAGCCCACGTTGATGGGCGGCGTTGGGAAAGTCCAGATATTCAGAAACAGACCACCCACGCCCAGGAACAGGCCGATACCACCAAATATTTTTCCAAAGGCCGGGTGCTTCATCAGGCCCAGGGAAAACAGGATGATGGTGGGCAGGATAAACATGTCCCAAGCGACATCCAGACCCAGCTGAACTGAATCCACCGCGCGCCAGATATTAATCTGGCTGGCTTTCATTGCTTCATCCAGCGGGTGGTAATAGCGCTCCATGTAGGAAACCAGCGACATCTGCACGGTCAGCATGGCGCTGACCAGCACCGGTGCGCCGATACCCAGGATCACCGCCAACTGGGTGGTGAACGCCGATCGCTGTCGCGTCAGGAAGTGATACAGGCCTACGTGGCCCACCAGCAGGAACAGCGGCATCACCAGCGCGAGCACGGTGGACAGCCGGTCCGGCATCGGCACCAGCGCCATGCTCATGAACACGACCGAGAAAATCAGCCCGCACCAGGCGCCGTATCTGATCCAGTCGTCGGCCACGGGGTTACTTACATTTGAATTTTGTTGCATTCGGGTCTCTCCTTTCAGCAGTGGGTGTGACTCCATGCTAGGCGGGCAAAACCCTGTTAACCAGCGCACATAAAGACTTTGGGATGAATTTCGCCCCCGTGGGACAAATGTCCACGCGGGTTCAGTCCGTGACCGGTTGCGTACCCAGTTTCTGCAGAATCTCCCCGGTCCAGGCCCGCGACACCGGCAGCGGACGGTCGGCCCCTTCGAGGGTAAGTTTCAGCCCATGGCGGTTGCCCCGGCAGCCGCGCACCCGCGCCAGGTTGACCATGTAGGAGCGGTGGCAGCGCACCAGCAGCGGTTCGTCGAGGATCTCTTCCTGGCGCTTCAGACTGGAGCGGATCAGGCTGGCGCGACGGGTTGTGCCTTCCACCCAGGTGACCGCCACGTAGTTGTCTTGCGACTCGAGGTACAACAGGTCGACCAGCGCCACCGCCACCTGGTCCTTGCCGTTGTCGGAGGAGAAATGCACCAGCCGGGCCGTTGAGTTGGCCAGGTGAATAGCGCGCAACTGCACGTACTCCGATTTCAGCCACTCGTGGCGGATGTAAAACAGGAAACCGGCCACCGGCAGGCTATTCAGCAGGCTGACGTCGCGAATGAAACCGAGGTAGCTGGACCACTTAAAATCGTGCCAGTTGCCAAACAGGTTATAGAGCAGGAACACCACCGAGGCGATCAGCAGCAAGGTCCAGACCAGCCAGGCGATCAATCGCCTTCGGGTGAGCCGGCGCAGCAGCAATGGCCGCAGCAGGAATTCATTCGCAGCCACCGTGGCCGTGACCGCCACCCCGAATGCGCCCACCGCCAGCGCGAACTCCAGGCTGATGTGAAAAGTGGGGTCCAGGTTGTTCACCCCGAAAGGCTGGAACACCAGCAGGAACAGCGCCGTGAACGCACCGATCGACAAGGCGAACAGCCACTGGTAGCGCGCGATGTCGAAATAGTGCGCGAGGTAGTCTTGCGATGCTTCGTTTAACGGCAAGTGGCGGCCCCTCGATGAGCACGGAAAACCCGAAAGACTGAGAGTTTAACCGCCCATGCTGTTAACTTCCAAACAGCCTTTTTAAGGGGAGCAGCCTCAAAACGAAAAAGGCCGGATGGTTTATTCAAATTTGAACAAACCTATCCGGCCGCTTATTTCCTGACTCGTCAAGGCCCCCAGGTGAGGGGGCACCGTGACCGTGTTTCAATCAGCCTTCATCACAGCAGGCGGGCTCCAGCTGCCTTCACCGGCGGGCAGAACGGAAGGTGCTTCCGTCTTCGGCCAATAAAGACGCATGACGAGGTAAACCGGGCCGTCGGGTGCCGGTAGCCAGTTGGCTTCCTTGTCCTTTCCAGGAGAGTCCTTCTGGATGTAGATGGTCAGGGAGCCGTCCTCGTTGGTTTGCATATCGGGCAGCATCGGCGAATTGATCAGGTAACGGTTGATCTCATTCTTGATCAGTAGCTGTGTCTTGCCGTCATACATCGTCACCGACCAGAAGGCGTTAACCGGCGGCAGTTCATCTTTGGCGAAAGTCAGCGTGTAATTGTGCTTGCTGCAATCGAGTTCGTCGCCGGTTGAATCATTACGTGTCATCGGATACATGGCTTCGATGGCATCGTTTCCGTAGATGCCTCCGGTGGCGGCGGCGGCACGCTTGAGCCAGTCACCATTATAGAAAGCGCTGTCACCAAACAATGAACCGACCTTCCAGCCGTTGATATCTTTCATGCCGGTGGATAGGTACTT
This sequence comes from Lysobacterales bacterium, assembly GCA_036525655.1. Lineage (GTDB taxonomy): Bacteria > Pseudomonadota > Gammaproteobacteria > Xanthomonadales > SZUA-36 > SZUA-36. The sequence continues at coordinate 6,056 of DATCZY010000073.1, forward strand.
GCTGACCTTGTCGTCGCCTTCCTTCATTGCGACCAGCATCTCAGCCTTGTGTTCCGCCGAGAGATCCTTGAAGTCGAAAGACTTGCCCGGGCCGATGCCGATACTGGCGAGCCTGGCGCGAACGTCCTTATCCTGCTCTGTCATCGGTACGAATTCGAGGGCAGCGTCGAGATACGCATAGAAGTTGTCCTTGATACCGGCGGTAGTGGCGGGTATGAAGTCAATTTCGGGCGCGGCCGGTGGTGCGGGTTGTTGCAGGAAGGCCGACAGCGGCTCCGCCTTGTAGCCCGACTGCACCTTCACCACGTTGGGCATATCCTCTGGGTTGAAGAGCTGGGTTCTGAAAATGGTCAGACCAAACGGGGTCGTCGAACGGAATACCTTGTTGATTCCCGCGGGAGTCTCGCCTTTCCAGTCAGGACCAACTACAAGGTAGCTGCCGGCTTCGGAACCGGTTGCGCGGCTGCCGATGTAGCCGTAGTTGTAGGCATTGCCATCGATGAGTTGCACCGAGTAATAGCGCTCCTTTTCAACCGCGGGCACCGAAATGACCATTGGCTCTGTTCGCAGGTCCAGCCAGAGCATCGAATATGGCGTGTCGCTATTGGGCGTGACAACCGCAGTATCCTCATAGGTAAAGACCCGGGTATCGTTATACATCGAATTGAACGGCCCCTTGTACTGCCCCGAATTCTTGTCGAGGACAAACTCGTTCATCACCGCGTAGTTCATCACGATCGGCAATCCGTAGATAAACGCCTCCTCGGCGATCGCCTTGGTCTCGGCGATACCCGGCATGGCGATAGCCGCTTTTTCATCGGCCTTTTCAGCCACGGCGATGGGGTCTTCCGTCTTACCGCAGCCAGCGAGGAGTACTACCATAGTGGCGCACAAAATCGCGCCGATACTGAGAGAGTGTCGGAACTTATTCATCTGTCTTTCCTCCGGGTATGTATTTTGGATGGCTAGGACATTGGGTGGTCAGGCTTGAGCCTTACTCAACGTCGCAAACCTACGATTATAAACTTTCGCCATGCGGAGCGTACTTAATTGTTCACGCTCCGGGTGGAGATTGCCATTCCCTGGGGTCGATCCGGTAATAGCACTTAAGCACTTCGAACAGCTCGGCGTGATGGCGGGCCATCTGTTCAGGTTTTTCAAAAAAGGTTTCGGTGGCGACGGCAAAGAAGTCCGCCGGATTGGTCGCGCCGTAATGGTCGATCCGCGAGTGCCTGCCCTGCCAGGCGTCCTTCTGCAGTTCCTC
>DATCZY010000074.1:0-5858 GCA_036525655.1 Lysobacterales bacterium
CGCACTACAACATGTACGACTATGTCACCAGGGAGTTGCCGACGCTGGTCGAAGCGCAACTGCCGGTGACGGACAAGCGCAGTGTCAGCGGCCACTCGATGGGGGGCCACGGCGCCCTGATGTGTGCCTTGAAAGACCCGAAATTATTCCAATCAGTTTCGGCTTTCGCGCCGATTTGCCACCCCTCGGAATCACCTTGGGGTGTCAAGGCTTTCAGCCACTACCTGGGTGAGGACCGCAACCTGTGGCGCGATTGGGACGCCACCCAACTGGTTTGCAGCGTTAAAAAACAGCTGCCCATCCTGATCGATCAGGGCGCCGACGATGATTTCCTGGGCGAGGAACTGAAGCCGGGAAGCCTCGAGCAGGCCTGTATATGCACCCACCACCCCTTGCAGGTGCGCATGCAGGAGGGCTATGACCACAGCTACTACTTCATCACCAGCTTCATTGACGATCACCTGCGCTACCACGCCAAGGCACTGGGGTTATTGGGTTGATTGATTGATCGTGTTGGAACTTAGGTGCCAGCACCGGGGCGGTTCACGCCCTTTGAGACTCGCTGTGAATACATCCATGTACGCTCTTCACCAACATCCTTGTTGGTGAAGGTCTCAGAAAGCGTGAACCGACCCGGTGTGACCGACAGGGTGCAAGTAACAAACGTAAACGAGACCTGTCTTTTTTATGCGGGCATAAAGTACCCGCGGATTTAGTTCTTGTTCATCCAGACACGCGCCTGTAGACCGATTTTGGTTGAATAACCGACCGAGCGACTGACGATCCTGCCGTCGCCGTCAATTACAAAATACGTTGGAAACCCGCGTATTTGCCAGTCTTCGGAAGTCCGCGGACCACCCAGTAACACCGGCAGGTGCACCCCGGTTTCCTCGATGAATTCTCGTACGTCATCGAGGTCTTCGTATTCAAGCGCAACCACCCGCGCCCAGGCCAGTTGACCGCTCGCTACCAGCTCATCGAGGTTATCGATGCTTTTACGGCAGTAGAAGCACCAGGGGGCAAAAAAGTACACGACACCGGTTTGACCGGAAACCATCACGGACTCCGCGCGCATATCATCCAGCCAGCTCAGCTCCAACGATGGGGTGTGCTCATCATCCGGTAGATTGCGTGTCTGCCACATACTGACCGCTACAAAAAAGGCAATGATAAACATGGCGTCGAACGCCAACGAACCCCAGAAACTGGCACGCAAAGCGCGCCATGCAGACTTCATTTTACCGATCACGCGATTTCATCCCCCCATAACAAACGATCCACGGCGCCGCGGTAACCAAAGCGGTCGAGATCGATTTTGCCTTTCAAAAACACAACACCCTCGTTTTCAAGCAGGTCTTTTTGCTTGATCCAGCCATTGGAATCCTCCGGGAAAGAAATCTTCCCCTGCGAGTTGATCACCCTGTGCCAGGGCAGCTTAAGGCCACGCGGGGCCCGCCTGAGCGCCTGGCTGACACGCCGTGCCGCTCCCGCATTACCGGACAAGCGTGCAACCTCACCATAGGTCAGAACGTGACCTGAAGGTATCTCAGCAACCACCTTCCAGACATTTTTATACCAATCTACCTCGGCAACTTTCTCAGTTTCTACGTCTGAATTCATACTTGTTTCCAAAACAGTCAAGGCAAAACCAACGATGACACCAGGCCGCGCGACAAGGTAGCATGTTGCCTAATCCAATTTACATATATAGAGACCCCAATGACACAAAAAGCTGACATAAAATTCAAACGGGAGCCCAAACGCGGCAGCCATGATTTTAAAGTGGCCTGTGAAATACTTGATGCCGGCAAGGTTTGCCACGTCGGTTTCGTCCTGGACGAGCAGCCTTACGTTGTACCCATGGCATATGCCCGCATGGGTAACCGGTTGCTGATTCACGGCTCGGTCGCCAGCCGATTGATAAGGAACCTCGAGTCCGGTCTGCGCTGTTGCGTCACCGTGACACATTTTGATGGTCTTGTTTACGCGAGATCTACATTTAACTCATCCATGAACTACCGCTCGGTGATGGTTTTCGGTAACGCACAAGCGATAATTGACCCCGATGAGAAAAGGCATTGTATTCAGACCCTGGTCGATCACCTGATGCCCGGGCGCCGGGCCGACCTCAGAAAGTCCACCGTCAAGGAACTCAACGCCACCAGTTTGCTGGCGCTGCCGATCGAAACTTTCAGCTCGAAAGTCCGTACCGGACCCCCATCCGACTCTAAATCCGACCTGGATAAACCGGTTTGGGCAGGTGTCGTGCCCTTGAATTTAACCGCAGGAGAACCTGTGGATGCGCCGGATATACTACCGGGGATCATGCGGCCAGATTATTTGTAAATCAATGACTAGATAACTTGTGACAAAACCAACCCAGGTAACTCATCAAGATTTATCATTCTAAAAAAAGGGCCGGCAATTAGCCGGCCCCGTTTCTGCAAAAACCCGCTTTAGGAGTAAATTTCACTCACTGGGAAACAATACTTCCAATATAACCGGAGTACCTTCACCGGCATTATTCAAAATTTCAATCAGCTGACCGCGTGGATCTGTAAGCAACTCCTGGGTCCCTGGCTTTTGTGGATCCGTAAATTTCGCCTTACCTTCGGTTTTACCATCAACCTCAACAACTTCTAAGTCACCGTTATCTCCACCATTGATATGCACGGCATAAAAACCTATGGGGACATTCTTGATTTTGACGGAGAGCTCGATTTCATTCGACCCGGCTTCAAACTCAGCTTCACCCTCAGCGGTCTCAAAACCTTCGACGCCGGTATTGGCAAAGTCGGCTTCAAGCTTGAGAGATTCTTCATTGTCAGGTTTGCCCTGCATTTTCTCACTAAGCACTTCTTCACCAGTGGTCAGCACAACAACCTCGCCATCGAGCAGCTCGATTTTGCATCCGCGTGGATCGAAGTTCAGGTTCAGTTTGCTGTCAATTTCAGGGCTGCGGAATTCCAATTCACCTTCGCCATCGATAACGGTCATGTCAAACTGCACCACCAAAACTTCAGGGTCTTCATTATCGGCGCAAATCCTTACGCTATATGCTTCACTGGCCGGAACACCTTCTACTTCTACTTTGAAATCGGAACGATCAGTGCGCTCCCAGAATTTTGCCTTGCCTTTGCCGACACCATCGTCTGCAACAGGATACAGACCCACTTCCAATTGCAATGGCTTGCCATCCGCAGGCGTGTCATCAGAAATACCGCCACTGCAACGCTGGCGGTAAATGCTGCTGATGCGCTTGATTGGAAACTCACCCGAATCTGCCTCCGCCACGACTTCGCCATCGCTTTCTACTGCATTAATCGTGTATGCGGCCTGTCCATGGTTACAGTTTCTGAAAGCGAGATCCAGTGTGCCCACCGGAATAACGGATTCATCGCCTTCCTGGTTTTCTGCCATGAAATCAACATCTGCAGCGGTGTAAAGCGTCATGCTGATTTCATTGCCAACAACCGGTCCGATACCGAGATACCACGCCGTGTTCATATCTGGCCCATAGGTAAACCAATAAGCAATGCCGACTTTTTCGTCACCTTCCTGCTCGCCAATCTGCAGGATAATGCCCTGGCTTTCCTGTTCGGGCTGATCCCAGATGCCGGAGAAACTGCTGGTTATAAGCGGGTTACCGGCGAGGCCGGTGGTGCTGATAAAAAGCGCAAAAATAAGTGAAAAGGCGTGAACCCATTTTAGGGTTTTCGAAGATTTCATTTGACTGACTCCTTGTTTGTTGTCGGACGATTCCATTCGTCTGCGACCAATTAACTTCCCATAACAGTCTTATCACTGCATAAAGAGTTTAATCAATAAGTGGTCTGTGTCTCAAGGAAAGCCCGAATCTTCATCAAACTTTTAAGTTTTTAACCGACCTGATTAACCCCTGCAGAGCTTTGAAGAACAATTACTTAGCAACCAATCAGTTCAATCTTCGCGCTTACCGGCAACGAATTGTGATTGGGCTAAAATCCCCCGGAGTATGTTGATTTCATTCTGATCAGGTCTGGCCCGGTTGAATAGCCTGCGCATGCGAGCCATCAACCGCTTGGGTTGGTCCGGGTTCATGAACTCGATATCCAGCAACATCTGCTCCAGGTGGACATAAAACATCTCCATCTGGCCGGCGTCCACCGGCACCCAGTCGGTTGGAGCCTGCACGGCACCAGCCCCGCCAATCACCGCCATTCGCAGCTCGTATGCCATTAGCTGAACGGCCTGTGAGAGATTCAGAGAGCCAAATTCCGGGTTGGTATCGACATGCACCAACTGGTGACATCGTTGTATTTCATCATTGGTAAGACCAGCGCGCTCCTGTCCGAACAATATTGCGACATCCTGCCCGCTGGGTTCGGCCAGCACACTTTTTGCAGCCGAGCGCAAATCCATTTGTGGCATCGGCAGACTGCGCAGGCGCGCGCTGGTTCCAAGCACCAGACTGCAACCCTCGAGCGCGGATTCCAGGGACTCATGCACAACAGCGCGTTGCAGCAAATCGTCGGCACCCGACGCCATCGCCGTCGCTTCGTGGCATGGGAACGTCTTCGGGCTCACCAGGTGCAGTTGCGACAGGCTCATGACCTTCATGGCCCTTGCCGTGGCGCCGATGTTGCCGGGATGGGTGGTATTGATCAAAACAATGCGTATATGTGACAAACGTGCTGCCACCTGTGCCTCGCTTCTGGTATCCTTTGCCGCCTTCGAGTTCATAGATTCATACTCATTTTTAAGGTTTTATAACCATGGCCCATCCAACAATCAATATCGCTATTAATGCAGCCCACATTGCCGGCGACCTGATGCGTCAGGAATTCCCCAAAGTGGCCAGCATTCCCGTGACCCAAAAGGCACGGCATGACTACGTCACCGAAATCGACAAGTCCAGCGAAGCGCAAATTGTACGTGAAATTAAGCGTTATCACCCGGACCATGCATTTCTTGGCGAGGAAGGCGGCGCACACGGCGATAGCGACTATGTATGGGTTATCGACCCACTCGATGGCACCAGCAATTACCTGCACGGCATACCGCACTTTGGTATCTCCATCGCCCTGCAGATCAAGGGCCGCACCGAACACGCGGTCGTTTATGATCCGATGCGTGACGAAATGTTCAGCGCCAGCCGTGGTGGTGGCGCACACCTGAACAATACCCGCATCCGGGTATCTGCGCGCACATCGATCGACAGCGCCATCGTGGCCACGGCGTTTCCGTTCCGCCAACGGGGCATGATGAGCGTCTACACCGGCATTTTCAGTGACGTGTTCAAAAAAATCGAAGACATCAGGCGCAATGGCGTCGCTTCCCTTGACCTCGCTTGGGTGGCGGCCGGACGCATGGATGCCTATTTTGAGATAGGCCTGAAGCCATGGGACGTCGCCGCCGGCGCACTGCTGGTTAGAGAGGCCGGTGGTGTAGTAACCGACTTTGACGGAAAAGACGCAGTGGAAGAATCGCATTCGATCCTCGCCGCGCCCTACAAGCTGATGACGCCGTTACGTAAAATTATCGAACCGCGTTGGGCAAAAGCCAGAAAATAGCGCCTGGTTTACCAGCTCAGTCTTTGCCCTGAGCAAAATCATCCCCGTGATCGACCGATGACGTTGTTTTTCTGCCTTGTTGGGTTCTGATGATTATGAGCCAAAAAAATCCCGGTCTGTGCCGGGATTTTTTTGACTGATTTTTAGTAAAAGCTGTTCACGATCAGGGTCGTACATCTTGTGCAGCACCCTCTTTTTCCACCGCCATCAGGTCGTACTTGCTCACGCCCAGTATCAGCAGCGCGGCACTCGCAACATAGATAGACGAGTAGGTACCTACTATGATTCCGACAAGCAGCGTAAAGG
>DATCZY010000075.1:0-2101 GCA_036525655.1 Lysobacterales bacterium
AATCATTACACAGGTTTTCAAGTTTGCCAAACGGTAACTCGCAGACACTGGAAGTTTCCAGCACCATGGAGGCGCTCGAGTAACAACCGCCGCACAACCCGTCCATACCGGTCAGCTCGCCGGGCAGCGTGAATCCGAGCACCTGCTCTTCGCCATCCTGGGTAATGCAGTAGGACTTGAGTGCACCGGAGCGTACCGCGAACAGGGCGTGACTCTTGTCGCCGGGTCGGAACAGGTGCTGGCCTGGCTGGAGTGGCTGCTGACGGATCACGATCGCGTCCAGCTTTTTCATTTCCTCGATACCCATGCCATGCGGCAAACACAGGTCAGCGAGCGTACAGTTTTGACAGGACACCTTCAGCTCATGCAGATTTACCGTTTTCTTCTTGTTTGTCATTTATCCTGCCCTGCTACATTACACAACCGCTCCCCACTCGTCAGGAGACTCCGTATACTACCCACCCGATCACAGAATAATAGTCTGTAAGAATATGCCTGATCTTTTATAATCAGCCCTGCATCAGCAGTCCAATCATTAACTTATACAACAGTCTAGCCGCAATTTACAATTTCGTCACCTTATCCGCTCGCCCCCAGGAGCCTCAACCACGTGTATTCACGCGCCGCTGAACAACTTGACCGTCTCAGGAGCAGTCATCCTGACGCTCGCCTGGCCGGCGGATTAACCGGTCTCGAGGTCGAAAGCCTGCGTGTCGGGGCTGACGGCACCATCGCCCGGACCCCGCACCCTGCCCGCCTGGGGTCTGCGCTCAAACACCCCTGGATTACCACCGATTATTCAGAGGCCCTGATGGAGTTCATCACCCCGCCGCTGGATGGGCCGCTGGCCGCGCTCGACTTCCTGCGCGACCTGCAGCAGTTTGTCCACCTCCGGCTCGATGACGAACTGCTGTGGACAGCCAGCATGCCCTGCGTGGTGGAAGACGAGGAGCGTATCCCACTGGCGCGCTACGGGAACTCGAACAGCGGCCAGATGAAAACCGTGTATCGACGCGGTCTTGGTTATCGCTATGGCCGAGTCATGCAGGTCATTGCCGGCGCTCACTACAATTACTCGTTCCCGCAAGCATTGTGGCCGATGCTGCAGTCAATTGACGGGGACTCCCGGCCGCTGCAGGACTTCATATCCGACCGCTACTTCGCTGTTATCCGGAACCTGCAACACGTCGGCTGGATCGTGCCCTACCTGTTCGGCTCGTCGCCCGCGGTATGCAAATCCTTCCTCTGCGGGAAACCGACCATCCTCGAGGAATACAACAGCAACAGTTATTACGGCCCGTATGCGACCTCGCTGAGAATGTGCGATATCGGCTACCAGAACACGCACGAGGACGAGATCGGCTTCAAGGCACGCTATGACAACCTGGACAGCTACGTGGACAGCCTGACGATGGCTATCGAGACGAACTGCCCGCGCTACGAGAAAATCGGCGTCAAGGTTGACGGACAGTACCGGCAACTGAATTCCAATATGCTGCAGATCGAGAATGAATACTACAGTTCCGTGCGCCCCAAGCAGGTCCCGCTTGCAAACGAAAAACCAACACATGCACTCAAGCGCCGGGGCGTGCGCTACGTTGAACTGCGCTCCCTGGACATCAACATGTTTGAGCCGACCGGCATCAGCGCAACCCAGTGCCGCTTCCTGGAAACGCTGATGGCCTTTTGCCTGCTCCAGGACAGCCCCGTTATCGACCATGTCGATCGCAGGGAAATCGACGCCAACCTTGACGCGGTCTGCTACCGTGGACGCGAACCGGGCCTGCTATTACAGCGCGCCGGCACACCGATCTCCCTGCAACAGTGGGCGGGCGAACTGTGCGATGCCATGGCGCCATTGGCAGACATGCTCGACACCGGTCACAGCGAGCAACCGTACCGTGCCGCACTGCAGGAACAGGTGGCGGCCGTAAATGACCCCGGGCAAACCTGTTCGGCCCGGGTACTGGCAGATATGCGCAAATATGACGAAGGCTATTTCCATTACGCCAGGCGCATGTCACTCAAACATCAGAAATATTTTCTTGAACTGCCCCGGGATGACGAGCGGATGCGCGAACTGGACAGGATTGTCGACAAA
>DATCZY010000076.1:0-2528 GCA_036525655.1 Lysobacterales bacterium
GTTGCCGTCGCAGGTCCCGGCGGGAAAACAAACCTCTTCTCTTTTCCCCTTTTTCGGGGCGCTATTGAAATAAGTATACTGTCCCCGGAATTGTACCCGGTCAGATGCAAATTTCAGACTTAATTGGATTTTTAAAAAAAACCATAATAAATATAATTATATTGAGTTGCTAAGGCGGCGACTGGTAAGACAGCGCAAAGTCTGGCCATGCGGGCGGGTTGGTTGCACTTCAGGTATTACCGACTACTATCAAGGGTGATTTACCCTGAAGCCGGGCTTGATTATTCCTGACTTTATCGAGCCGTGCTGCGGGGTAATTCCGGGAAAAGATTCCCGATAAAGTGCGGCTTGGCAGGGGGCATATCGACAGTTCTGCAAGGTCTGCAAACAAAAAAAAAAGGAGGAACCACGCATGAAAAACACAACCCTGATTGCGCTCGTTGCCGGCGCAGTAACAATGACGGCTAGCAGTCTCGTCCAGGCATCCGGTCGCTACGAAGTCTGGGCAATCGACCAGTCCGCCGACTCGGATGGTGATGCCAATGCAGGTATCCTGCATGTATTCGAGGGGTCGGACGCACAGTATATAATCGGTAAAGCGAAGAAAACCCACCAAATAGATCTGCAGGATGCAGCGTTAGCAGCAGGTTTCGATGCGGGCATCAAACCTCACATGACCTTGTTCAATACCGGCGCCACCCACATGCTGGTCGGGCATGCATCAAATGGCGTTGTCTATGCAATCGATGCCGACACCAAAGAGGTTGTTGATTCATACGATTTGGACGATGACTTGACATCGACATCAGGCAAGTCGCATGCGGCCACGCCGGCGCCCAATAACCAGTTCATGGTTATCTCGGATACGGACGTGGCGGACGTGATTGTCAGGGTGGAGACCGATTATGCGGGAGGTACCGGCAACATCTTTGGCGATGCTACCGTGATTCCTGTCTCGGGTAATTCCATCTGTGGCATCATCACCAATGACAGCAACTACGGTTACGTCACGATCGCGTCAGGTGGCCTGGATATCGTCGACTTCAGGCCTGGCTCGGACACAGAGAATGAGGTGATTTACCATTACACTGCGGATCCGTCCCTGAAGGCGAATGCGGGCGATGCCATTACAGTCGGTGAAGTCGGCGCCAACGGGTGTGGCGGTTTCCAGGTTGGTGACGTTGTATATATCAACTCGGGCAACCCGAACCCGCAGCACCAGGACATGGTGTATGCGTTTGACAATGCCGCATTGCCAGGTAGACCCGATATCGTCAAGATACCGCAGAACGGCAACGATACACACGGCATGTCGGCCCCGGGTAACGGTAACTACCTCTGGGCCTGCAACCGCGGCAGCAACACCTGCAACGTTCTTGACGTGTCGGTCAGTCCGTTTGACCCCTCGGCTGATCCCTCCGATCCCAACCGCATCTCGGAAGTGATCGACCTGGAAGTGGGCGGCATACTGGGTGATGCGGCGCCTGATCTGACGGATACCTCGCCAAGCGGCCAGCTGGTGTTCATCGCACAGCGGGGGCCCACACCGATCTCTGCTAATGATGCCAACTTCAATAACGCCAAGGGCGACTCTCCGGGGGTTGGCGTGGTGATTTCGATTGGTGGCGGGAGTGACGGTTTCCCGGTTCAGCACTATCCGCTAGACAATTTCGTCGGTGGTGTGAATTTGGCGGACATTCATTCGCTGCGCGTTCGCAAGTAACCGTTAAACTGCCAGCACCATGAAGGGGATGACGTGTGTCATCCCCTTTTTATTTTGCCGCCGGTGTTGATGAAAACCTTGTCGCCCCCCGGTGCATGCATTCATTGGCCGAGCTGAATGATGACCGGTACTACGTTTCCTTTCCGGTTGATGACGAGCCCCATATCCTCAGGATTCTGGAAACCCCTGATGAAGCGCTGCGCCTCGTCTTCGCTGTGTAGCGGTATGCCGTCGTAGCTCATGACAAGGTCACCCGGTTCCAGGCCCAGTCGCTTTAGAAAGGTGATACCCGCTTCGCCTGTTGGCACCAGTACGTACCCACTCGTATCCGGGTCATCCAGCAAAGGAACCAGGGCCACAAAGCGCTCGATGTGCTGCGGATGATATATGTACTGGTCGATTTCAATGTCGTCTTCGTGTGACAACTGTTCGCCGGATGTATATTTGTCCTTTTCGACAGTCTCTGCCGAAGGTTCGGTTGCGCCTTTCCCGGGCATTGTTAAACCCGCCTGTTCATGGGCAACGTCTGGCATGGCTCCATTCTGCAGACGACTCGTTGTAGCGGGGGATGGCGAGACGGTCTTCTCCGTTGACGCGGAATCCTCAAGACGTTCCGTTGATGTGTCCCGATTGGTTGCAAGCTGCGCCGTTATGTAAACGGCCGAGGCAATTGCTGCGATTAAAAGCAGTTTTGCCATGTAGGCACTGTTAATGTATTTATTCATTTACAGTAATGCATTGTTAACGATTTTTGACCGTACCCCAGAACCCGAGCCTGATGGTATGCGTGAGATTGATGATATCA
>DATCZY010000077.1:0-4204 GCA_036525655.1 Lysobacterales bacterium
CTTTGCCGACGAGTGTGCCGATACCCTGATCCGGTATCTCGTGCGCGGCCAGGTTAATGTTGGTCACGTCAATGACGTTTATCCTGACCAGCGCGAGCAATCCGCGCATGGTCATGTAGGCCGAAAGGCCGATCAAAATCATCACGACCAGTGCCTTGAGGTTGCCACCGCCCACCCTGACCAGGGTGCGGTTTACACAGCCCGAGGCCAGCGTCATGCCGACACCAAACAAAAACCCGCCTGATAAATACCCCAGCCAACCGAAGTTCGGCGTCAGGTAGGCCGCCGTGCTTAAATCGATGATGTTCTTATACTGCAGCGCCTGCGTGACCAGTATGGCGATACCTATCGCCAGTAACCAGGCACGTAATCGGCCCTTGTTACCCATGTTTACCCAGTCGCTCACTGCACCCATGGTGCAGAAATTGGTCTTGTTAACCACCGCGCCGAATATGATTCCTACAAGGAAACTCAACATGGCCACCTTGTATAACGGCTCCCACTCCATCATTGTCCTGCTCCAGAATTTGCGTTTAATTATAGTCCGGCGTGTTTACCCGCCGGTATTTGTTCCCTTGTCGTAGTTTGTGCTTTCTCTAGCTGGTGTTACGAGCACTTCGCCCGGGTTTTGCCCTCCACGCTTTTTTGCATAAGTTTTAAATTCCGTATCGAAATAGTGCTTACCAGCGATGTACTCTCCCATGATAAGAAATTCTTCCCCGGTCTTCACCATGCCCGTGTGCCGGTAGATCTCGGCACCGTCAAGATCAATAAAAGATATTGTCGGGGTCATAAAAACCCTCCTGTGCTCAGCAAATACCTTTTCAGGAAGGGTAATTCCATCAAAGTCTTTTAGATCCACATCACCATGGATATCGATGGCAATGCTTACAAAGCGTGCACGGTACCAGTCCTGGACCTTTTGTTGACTTAAAACACCATCGAGCATCGCTGTGCAGTACCTGCATCCATCTGCTGCAAAAAATAAAAGGATTCCCTGTTTGCGCTGCTCCCTGGCGCTGCGCAACTCCTCCGGCATATCTCCAAAGGACTGGATGAAAAAGGACTTATGCGGATCGGAAAGACCAACATCGGTCGCCAGCACATCAGGCGCCTTTAACAACGGCAGAATCAACATAAGCGCAAGCAGTGCGCATGGTTGCTGAAAGCCGAGTTTGAAATGACGCTTGCGCATTTCCAAAGCTCCGGGTCCGACAGGGGTGCGATTGTCACCCGGGCAGTATCGCCCGGGTGACATGGGTACTAACGAAACCTGACCGTTAATGACTATTGTGACCAAATGGCCGTAATTTGAACACCAATACGATCATCAATACCGTCTACGTTGGCATTGGGGCCTGCGCCAGGGCCAAACTCGGGAGCGTTGGCGCTACGGAACTCATAGTTAAACGCCGCCCGGACACGGGGGTTAAAGAAATACTGCACACCGAGTGTCGTGCGTTTGAAATCGATCTCAAAACGATCGCCATCCATGCGGTGGTACTCGTCGTAACGAGCGTCGAGCTCCCATTTTGTACCCGGGAACCGGTAACCGCCCTCGATGTAATATCCCTTGCCTTTACCGTTGGCTCCGTTACCCGCCGGGGCATTGGGATTACCTGCGCCCGGACCAAGCCCGAAGCTCGGGTTGTGCGGGGCCTGCCAGATCATGCCTTTACCATCCAGATACTCTGCTGTAATACGGATGCCATTGCGCAGATACTTGGCGCCAACACCCCAGCGGTCCCGGTCATATTCTTCCGGATCGTATGTGCCGTTGTTGGTCAGGTCCGCGGTACGCGTTCCATTCTGTGACCAGGCAAAAATCTTGAGCCCCTGGCGACGGGGCCCGGCACCACCGTAAACCTTTTCAGCGGCCGCATAAAAGTACAGGTCCTTGTTATCGTCGTTATCTGAAAAATTGAGCCCATTACCATTGCCGATCATTGCCGCGTAGGAAACCTCCCAGCCCTTGCCTACGTTGAACCAGTCAAAAACCTGAACACCCACATCCCGGAATGCACCAACGCTCCTTTCGAATCCGTTTAACGGAACGCCGGGCGGAATAGGCTGGGGTGAAATGTTGGGGGTGTAGTTACGGTTGGGAAAACGCTCCAGCATCATCTGTCCTGTTACCCAGGTGAAGTTAATGTAATCGAACACGTGGATGGCCTGCAGTCCTTCTTCCGAACCCGGGTACTTGAACAGACCGGCCCTGACACGCGCACCCTTGATATAGTTGAAGGTGACACTGGCATCGGTCATCTTGGCAAAAGAGTCGCCCGGTGCCGTGATGGCGTTATTACCCATTTCCAGCAACAGGAAATAGTTTATTTTCTGATCCAGTGGCATGGCCACGCCACGAACGCCAATCCTGGCGCGATTCACGTTGAAAGCCGATTGTGAATCAAACTCGGGTCCGATCAGTTTGGGTGGTATATAACCGCCTGATGCATTGGGGTCGCTATTGTCATGCTGGTACTGTGCTTGTACAAAGCCCCAGACCTTGGCAAGCTGCTCCGCGCCCTCCGGTTCAGTGCCCTGTACTGCGAGCCAGTTGGACCCGAATGCGTTAACAGATGCCAGAAGTAATCCGAAACACGCGCCGCCCAGCCATAGTGACTTCTTCAATTGATGATGTATTCTCATTTTCCTTTGCACTCCCTAAGAATGATTGTGGTCTTTGTTTTGTCTCGTTTGTTCTTTTATGGCTTGACCAACAGGTAACCCTGATCTGTCAGTTCCTTGATTCGGACGATGCCGCCTTTTCCGGACGAGGCGTGAGCGTTGATTTTGATAGGCTCACCCAGCGTTTGTGACATGTTATTGATGGTGTTTTCACAGGCAAAAAAGCGCACACCACTGCCGACCAGGCCGTCAATGCGCTCGCTATTGCTGTTGTCTTTAAACAGGAGCCGCAGCCCGGGTCCGAACGCCACGATCTCGACGTCAGCCTGGTCCTGGCCGTAGGCTTTCAGGATGTTGCCGGCAACATTCAGGACCAGTGTCTGTTTGGCCGGATCCATATCGCTAATCTGAAGAACGAATTTTTGTTCGACGAACGGCCTCTCTTCCTGTGCCAACAGTGATCCCTGCAATAAAAGCGCACATATCAATGCAAGGCTGCCGTTCAGACCAAGGTATTTAAGAACTTTCATAGTGCCTCCTGGGTTATTTCCAGCGTTGTTTTTAATAGCTATATCACCCATAAACAACAATTGCTCACGGTTTCAAAAGGTAATGACGTTGGAACTTGTAAAAATAATCCCTTATATTTCAATTTCTTTTTAAGCGTGGAATAAACTACCTCTTGCATACGTCTTAAAAGGAACAATGCAAAACACCTATGGGGTTATGCTTTATGGCTTATAAAAAACTATTCTTAATCAGCCAACGCAGGGCGTTCAGAAGACTGGTCGCAAACAACAGGGAGCGTCTGTACCGCACGGCTTATGCGTGGACCGGCAGCCCCCACCTTGCGGATGACCTGGTTCAACAGACCCTGTTAAAAGCACTGAACAATCAAAAGCAGCTGCGGGATATTTCTGCTGCCGAAGGTTGGTTGTTCAGAATAATGGCCAACTGCCTCACCGATTATCGCCGGGCCAAACGGGAGTTTCTTTCTGGAGAAAACCTGGAAATCGTTGATGAGGCAACGCCCGAAAGGCAGCTCAAAGAGGAGCAGTTGGTGCAAAAAGTTCGCCAGGCAGTACAAAAACTGCCAATTAACCATCGCCAGGTAGTAACCCTGGTAGATTTGGAAGAATTTTCATATGCGAGTGTCGCCCAAATACTGGATATCCCGGTGGGTACCGTCATGAGTCGCCTGTGTCGCGGTCGTCGTGCGTTACGTGAGGAACTGCTTGAAGTCAGGTTGCACGAACCGGTGACACTCGCAGCAAACATCAAGAGAATCAAATGAAAAAGGACGAAAACATATCTGAGGAACAACTCAATGCCTTTGTGGATGGCGAGTTGGAAACCGAGGAGGTCAGCCGCCTGTTTGATGAGGCTGAGCAATCAGCTGACCTCGATCAGCGTATTTGCCAGCAGCGGAAACTTAAGGAACTCGTTAAACACGCTTACCGGGATATTCCCGAACCAAAGCGACTTTTACCGGTGAGCCGCATGACCGGCAGCACGATTGGATTGGCGCTGGTTGCTTCGGCGATCCTGGTTCTCGGTGCGGTTACAGGCCTGTTAT
>DATCZY010000078.1:0-2636 GCA_036525655.1 Lysobacterales bacterium
GAGTCCCTACGGGCAGGGAAGATCAGTATACCTTGGCGGGTCTATTCGCTAAGATTGGCCAACATCGATGGGCGCGGAGCGCGGTAATGCCATTTGAGATTTTATACTGGCACTGGATAGTTTTCGGTGTCGTGTTGATATTGAGCGAGATTGCGCTGACCACCTTTTTTATTCTCTGGTTCGGTGTGGCCGCCGTCCTCATCGGGGTGATGCTCTTTTTCTTCCCCGCTGTCGGTTTGAACTGGCAGATTTTCAGCTGGACCATTCTTTCTTCCATTCTCGCTTTTGCCTGGTTCCGGTTTTTAAAGCCGCTCTCGATTGACAGGACCAAGGCAGGCTTGTCCCGTGAATCCATAGTGGGTGAGGTCGGCCAGGTCATTGTCGCCCCGGGCCCGGAAAAGCGGGGTCGGTTGCGATTCCCGGCGCCGATACTGGGCGATGATGAGTGGATGATTATTGCGAAAGAACCGCTGGCAGAAGGCGATCGTGTCAGGGTCGTTGACGTGTCCGGGAATGCACTGTTGGTCGAAAAGGCCTGATGTTTGGCCGTCATTGAGGAGTAGACGATGGAAGCCGGACTCGCTGTAGTTGTAGCAATATTTGTACTGGTTGTAATCACCCTGGGAAAAGGCGTACGACTGGTGCCGCAGGGCTACAAATGGGTGGTTCAGCGCCTGGGTAAGTACCACTCGACGCTCAACCCGGGCCTGAATATTATCATCCCGTTTATCGATTCAGTGGCTTACAAGGCCACCACCAAGGATATCGTGCTGGATATTCCCTCCCAGGAAGTAATCACCCGGGACAACGCGGTAATCATTGCCAACGCGGTGGCGTATATCAATATCATTTCGCCGGAGAAGGCCGTTTACGGGGTCGAGGATTTTCGTATCGCCATACAAACCCTGGTACAGACGACCTTGCGTTCGATTATCGGCGAAATGGACCTGGACGACGCCCTGTCTTCCCGGGACAGGATCAAGGCCCATCTGAAAAACGCGATCTCGGATGATATTTCCGATTGGGGTATTACCCTGAAAACCGTTGAAATCCAGGATATCAACCCCTCGGGAACCATGCAGCACGCGATGGAAGAGCAGGCCGCGGCAGAACGGGCGCGACGCGCCACCGTGACCCGCGCCGATGGCGACAAGCAAGCGGCCATTCTGGAGGCCGAGGGGCGGCTGGAGGCCTCGCGTCGCGATGCAGAGGCACAGGTCGTTCTCGCCAACGCAAGCAAGCAGGCCATCGAGATGGTCACCAGTGCGATTGGCGACAAGGAAATGCCGGTGGTCTACCTGCTCGGCGAAAAGTACGTCAAGTCGCTGGAGAATATCGCCAAGTCGGACAACACCACCACCGTGGTTTTTCCGGCGGATATCCCCAGTGCCATCCGCGGCATGATGGGCAGGTAGAGCTGGAGCGGGAATGGCATCGATGTGGTAAGTTCGTTATTTGTTGAATAACAAACCGGGGTCGGTGTGCCCACCCTTACACTCAGTTCTTTCGACTATGTCGTAATAGGCGGGTACTTCGCAGTCGTTCTGGTGATCGGGCTGCGCACGGCCCTGCGCACCCACAGTGGTGAAGACCTGTTTCTGGCGGGGCGCCGGCTGGGCTGGGTGCCGATCGGCCTTTCCCTGTTCGCTTCCAACATATCCAGCACCACCTTGATCGGCCTGTCCGGCGCGGCCTATGCGTGGGGAATCGCCGTTTCGAACTATGAATGGATGGCGGCTTTCATTCTGGTATTTTTTGCTGTCTTTTTCATTCCCTACTATCTGAACAGCCGGATTACCACGGTGCCCGAGTTTCTTGAGCGCCGTTTTGATCGTCGTTCGCGGCTGTATTTTTCAGGGCTTACCCTGTTCTCCAATATCGTTGTGGATACCGCCGGGACGCTGTTCGCCGGTGCCATTGTGCTGAAATTGTTCTTCCCCGAACTGGACATGTTTACAGCTTGCCTGCTGTTGGCGGCGCTTGCCGGCGTCTATACCGCCGCGGGAGGACTTGCCGCGGTGGTGTATACCGACGTGCTGCAGGCGCTGGTGTTGCTGGTGGGCGCCTGCCTGGTGACTTACTACAGCTTTGAGCAGCTGGACTTTTCCTGGGCGGCCCTGGTCGCAAAGGCGCCGCCTGAGAAGCTGTCACTGATGTTGCCGCTGTCCGACCCCAATCTGCCCTGGTTGGGTACGCTGGTGGGTGTGCCAATACTGGGTTTCTATTTCTGGTGTACCAACCAGTTTATCGTGCAGCGCGTCCTGGGTGCCCGCAGCATCGCACATGCCCGCTGGGGCGTACTGTTCGCCGGCCTGCTGAAGTTGTCTGTGCTGTATATCATGGTCATGCCGGGAGTTATTGCGGGCGTATTTCTGCCGGGCCTGGATAACCCTGACCTGGTATTCCCCACACTGGTGGACAGACTGCTGCCGGCCGGACTCTCCGGGCTGGTATTTGCGGCGTTGCTCGCTGCACTGATGTCGAGCATTGACTCTACTTTGAACTCCGCATCTGCCCTGCTTACCATGGACTTCATGCAGCCGGAGCGGCGCGGCTGGTCAGCCCGTCAGGTAGCCTGGGTGGGGCGCATATGCATCCTGCTGTTCATGCTTCTTGCAGCTTCAATCTCGCCCCTT
>DATCZY010000079.1:0-3207 GCA_036525655.1 Lysobacterales bacterium
AATCCAAGCTAACGACGCCACGCGATGCAGTCAAAAAGGTCAAGAGCGGCCAGAGGGTTTTCATCGGCTCCGGGGCGGCCGAACCGCAGCTGCTGGTCAAGGCTCTCGCCGATCGCGGCCCGGAACTGGCCGACACGCAGATAACCCACATCCTCACCCTAGGGGTCGCCCCTTATGCCGATTCGAAGCTGGAGGACGGTTTCCGCCACAATGCGCTGTTCATCGGTCCGAATGTGCGCGAGGCCGTAGCGGAAGGGCGAGCGGATTTCACCCCGGTTTTTCTGTCCGAGGTGCCAAGGCTTTTCCGTCGCGGCAAGCTGCCGATCGACGTGGCGCTGATCCAGGTGTCGCCCCCCGACGAACACGGTTACTGCAGCTACGGTGTCAGTGTCGATGTCACCAAGGCGGCCACCGAAAGCGCCTTCCACGTGGTGGCCGAGGTTAACCCGAACATGCCGCGCACCCTGGGCGATTGTTTTATTCACATTAACAACATCCACCAACTTGTGCCCAGCAACATGCCGATCCTCGAAGCGCCGCCGGGAGAAACCGACGAAATAGCCAGCCAGATCGGTGCGCATATTGCGGAGCTCATCCAGGATGGATCCACCCTGCAGCTGGGCATCGGCACCATCCCGGACGCCGTTTTATCGTGTCTCGGCGACAAGAAAAATCTCGGCATCCACTCGGAAATGATTTCCGACGGGGTTATCGATCTCGTTGAAAAAGGCGTGATCAACGGTTCACGCAAGAACATCCACGTCGGCAAGATCGTCGCCAGTTTTGCGATCGGTACGCGCAGGCTCTACGACTTTATCGATAACAACCCGATGTGTGAATTCCACCCATCCGAATTCACCAACGACCCGTTCCGTATCGCCCAGAATGACCGCGTGGTGGCGATCAATTCGGCACTGCAGGTCGACCTCACCGGCCAGGTCTGCGCCGATTCGCTCGGTACCTATTTTTACAGCGGCATCGGTGGCCAGGTCGATTTTATACGCGGCGCCTCACGTTCCGACCAGGGCAGGCCGATCATCGCGTTGCCCTCAACCGCCGCCGATGGAAAAGTCTCGCGTATCGTTCCGACCCTGACCCCGGGCGCGGGTGTCGTGACCAGCCGTGGCGATGTGCATTACGTGGTCACCGAATACGGTATCGCCGACTTGCATGGCAAGACCATACGCGAACGGGCCATGGCGCTGATCCTCATCGCGCACCCGGATCACCGTGAACAACTGATGGAGGAGGCGCGTAACCGCAATCTCGTGTATAGCGACCAGGTGGCTGTTTTGGGTCATGGTGATCTCAACCGCCGCTCCTTCGAAAGGAAGTTTACAGCGCCCAACGGCAAATCGATTCACATGCGCCCGATCCTGCCAACCGATGAGGACATGATGCGGGATCTCTTCTATGCCTGCTCGGCGGAGACCCTATACCACCGATTTTTCACAAAAATGCAGTCGATGCCGCACCGAAAACTGAAAAAATTCGTCAACATCGATTACGTACAGAACATGGCGCTGGTCAGCGTGACACGTGAAGACGAGCACGAGATGATCGTCGCCGTAGGCCGCTATTCGGTCGACAAGGCCACCAATGCCGCAGAGGTCGCTTTTATCGTCAGGGATGACTGGCAGGGCCAGGGTGTGGGTGTCGCCATGTTCAACCAACTTCTGGAAGTCGCCCGCAAACGCGGCATCGTCAAGTTTACGGCGGACGTGCTGCACGACAACGCACGCATGCTGCACATCTTTCACAAGTGCGCACCCACTTCGATAGAGAGCACGCTGGAAGGGGGAATCTATCACCTCACTTTCAGCATCAAGCCTGGTGACAATCTTTACTAGGCGCCCGCTGGACAGGGATATGACACCCGGCCAGGGCCAGGTGTCTTTCGATTCAAACTGAGCCAGTCAGTCGCTTGCGGCCGCAAGCTGCTTGATCCAATCGGTGACCACCTGCATCTGCTTGCCATTCCTGTAAAGGTAATCAGCACCCGTATAGCCCCACCAGTCCCAGCATGCGTACGGGTTCAGGGCGCCCGGAACCACTTGTGGAAAGGCCAGCACGATGTCGTTGGCCTCCGCCCATGACAGGTAGCCGCTTTGTTCTATGAAATCGGTGCCCACCTGGACGGCAGACTGGGCGCAGCCGTGCAATACGAGGTGCAGCGCACAGGTCTGTTCGCCATCGGCGCAGGCCGGGGGAACGAACAAGTAGGCGGTTTCGCTCAGCCCGGCATCGGCCGCGCCGGGAAGGTTCATCGTCTGCAGTTCGGTGACGGGCACCAAAGCGGGTGTTTCGATACCGCTGTAAAGGTGTTGCAGGATTGCACCGGCGGCGTCGTAGTCACAATCGCCCACGAATGGCGCCTGCAGCGCGGTACAGTCGCCGCCATGTCCGCGGGCCGGAAAATTATGGCCGGCAGCAACATCGTTCACGTAGGTCAGCTGCCCGGCAGGTACAAAATTGGCATAAAGCGCCGCAGTTGCATCATTCACTTCGGTTGCAACGGTGGTGTCGAGCGTGCCGTGGAATAACCAGACCGGATCATCGGCCAGGTTTTCCGGGTCCGCGACCAAACCCTGCGCGGCGGCGGTGCGGATGCCATCAGCCAGTTCTTCGACCGGTATCGATGCATCGGTCTTGCCCATGCAGCGCGCCATGGCAGTTCCCAGTGAACCCCCGGCGCAGTTAAAAGGACCTGACGATATGATGCCGGCGCCTGAAAACAGGTCCGAATAGGCAATGTGCAACTGGTGGGCCATCTGTCCGCCGGCGGATATGCCCGATAGCGTGATCCGGTCCGCGTTGACATGCGGGGCTGAGGCGGGTCCGGCAGATAGCGCCGATGTCGATACCAGGAGGGTGGTCAGTAACAGTTTATGCATGTTCTTTTCTCCGCAGAAATAGATCGATACCGTCGAGGGCGGCTTGGGTTTGTATCTGGCCGACAAAATTTTCGCGTTCGAATTCCAGCCGCCGGCTCAAGGCTTCGATGTTGATATTGAGCAATTTGCGGGTGCGCGAGACGCTGCCCGCCTGCATTTGAGCCACACGTTGCGCCCAGGCCAGAGCGGCGGCATCGCAGTCATCCTCGACCACCAGGTGCACCAGGCCCAACGCCCGGCAGGTATCCGCATCGTGGCTGGCATTGCTGGCGAGCCAGTGCATGCTCTGCTGGCGGCCGATGATATCGGGCAG
>DATCZY010000080.1:0-2920 GCA_036525655.1 Lysobacterales bacterium
GTCTGTAACGCGCGAATATGACTTCCTGAGCATCGTTGGCAGCTTTTATCTCCGACTCATACTGGCCTTCCTGGCTCCAGCCCAGCACACCGCCGATATTTCCCAGGCCGCCGAATAAAACCATGTAAATGAAAGCAAATGCAATGGTGATATAGAACAGTTTCAACCACCATCTCGGCAACGGGTTATTGAGTTCCACCAGGTCTTCGTCCCAGACGTGACCGGTCGTACCCGTTCCATCCCCTTTGTCATCACGGTTCGAAACACCCTTGGTCCACTGTAACAACCAGAAACACCCCAGGATGGTGCCGATGGTTATGATAATGACATACCAGTGCCAGAAACTAGTTAACATGACTTACTCCCTGCCCCTTTGATTGGTTCTCATCAGTGGGGTCTGCATCATTCGGAATTACGCCTTCGTCTTCTTCCAGAGGCAACTTGCTGGCCTCGTGAAAAGCTGATTTACGTTTGCTGCTCCACGCCCAGGCCCACAGGCCTAAAAAGGCGAAAATCAGAACCAGAAGTATGGCGCCACGAAATAGATTGATGTCCATTTCAACGCCCACTCCGGGCGTGGCCGAGGCTCTGTAAATAAGCAATAACGGCGTCCATCTCATTTTTACCCTCGACCACCGACGGCGCCGCAGCGATGTCTTCCTCGGAGTACGGGTCACCCAGTGCATTCAAGGCTCGCATTTTCTTCTGCACGAGCTCGCCGTCGACCATCCTGTCCTGTAGCCAGCCGTAAGCAGGCATATTGGACTCTGGCACCACGTCGCGCGGGTTAATCAAATGAATGTAATGCCACTCGTCGCTATAGCGGCCACCCACCCTTGCCAGGTCGGGACCGGTGCGCTTTGAGCCCCACTGGAAGGGTCGGTCATAAACGGATTCACCGGCAACCGAATAGGGTCCGTAACGCTCTGTCTCGCTGCGAAACGGGCGGATCATCTGTGAATGGCAGTTGTAACAGCCTTCATGAACGAACACGTCGCGCCCCGCGAGCTCCAGCGCCGGGTAAGGAACGACACCAGCAGCAGGTTGCCTGACCTGATCGAGAAATATCAATGGAACAATTTCGACCAGTCCGCCAAGACTGATGGCAATGATAATAAATACGGCCATCAGGCTGATATTTGTCTCGAGTTTTTTATGTCCCGTGCTCATGCGTGATCTCCCCAAATTGCAGGTTCTGAGGCAGGAATAGGTTTCATTTCCTTGCTGGCCAGTGTCTTCCAGGTGTTCCAGGCCATGAAGAACATGCCGGAGAGGAACAGTAAACCACCCAGCAACCTGACCACATAATAGGGTTTGGTAGCCGCGAGGCTTTCAATGAAGCTGTATGTCAGGGTGCCGTCATCATTGAATGCACGCCACATCAGGCCCTGCATGACACCGGCTATCCACATCGAGGTGATGTACATCACCACGCCAATCGTCGATGTCCAGAAATGGATATCGATCGCCTTGACGCTGTACATTTTCTTCTCACCGATCAGGCGTGGAATCAGGCAATACAATGAACCAATGGTCATCATGGCAACCCAGCCAAGTGCGCCGGAATGCACGTGACCGATGGTCCAGTCGGTGTAATGGCTCAATGCATTAACCGTCTTGATCGACATCATCGGACCCTCAAACGTGGACATGCCGTAAAAGCTCAGCGCCACGATCATGAATTTCAGAACCGGATCCGTGCGTAACTTATGCCAGGCGCCGGACAGGGTCATGATGCCGTTGATCATGCCGCCCCAACTCGGTGCAAGCAGTATCAGCGAAAACACCATGCCGAGGGACTGCACCCAGTTCGGCAAGGCCGTGTAGTGAAGGTGATGTGGACCGGCCCACATGTAAATCGCAATCAATGCCCAGAAATGTACGATTGACAGGCGGTATGAATAAACCGGACCTTCCGCCTGTTTGGGCACGAAGTAGTACATCATTCCCAGGAAGCCTGCTGTCAGGAAAAACCCGACGGCATTGTGGCCGTACCACCATTGCACCATCGCATCGACCGCACCGGTATAGATCGGGTAAGACTTGTCAATCGCCACCGGCAATGACAGGTTGTTGACGATATGAAGAACAGCGATGGTCAGGATGAAGGCGCCGTAAAACCAGTTGGCCACGTAGATGTGGCTGACCCTGCGTTTTACGATCGTACCGAAAAACAGCACGGCATAGGCAACCCAGACCAATGTGATCAGGATATCGATCGGCCATTCGAGCTCGGCGTATTCCTTGCCCTGCGTCCAACCCAGGGGAAGCGTCACGGCCGCCGCTACGATGATTAGCTGCCAACCCCAGAATACAAGGCTGGCCAGTTTGTCCGATATCAGGCGCACGTGGCAGGTTCTTTGTACGACGTACAATGAAGTACCTATCAGGCCGCTGCCGCCAAAAGCGAAAATAACCGCATTGGTATGGAGCGGACGCAAACGTCCATAGGTCAACCAGGGTATGTCGAAATTCAGTATGGGCAGCCACAACTGCGCAGCAATAATGACACCCACCAGCATCCCCACGATACCCCAGAGAATCGTCGCTATGACGAATTGTCTAACAACTTTATCGTTGTAAGTCATGATTGAACTCTTCCCTCACTTTTTAAAAACAAAGTGTCAACCCGAGCCCGGGTCACCACCGCTGATGTTTCCTGGAGTTGCTCCGGAAACCTCATTCTAAACCCGTTCAACGGGTCAACTATTTAACAACTGCTTCGACTCGGTATTGTCGCACAAGCCCTGTCGAAGCCACATGCTCAAACGCCGGAAATCACCCGCTTCGCGTTGCCGGGCGGACAGGATGATCAGTTTACGGGTTGTGCCTCCAGTGGTAATTCGTAATACGGCGAACTGGCGGGTACACCACTGCTGACCGTCCAGAACACCCTCGGATATACGCTCCCAGTTGGATT
>DATCZY010000081.1:0-2343 GCA_036525655.1 Lysobacterales bacterium
GGGCCGAAATGGGTCGTTAGCGGCCCCTGGCAGGTCTTCCAGGCCAATGACCACCTCTGTTCGAAAAGCGGAACAAATTCATGGCTGTTCTCACACATGCATTCCGTGAATATTCAGGACCGTAACCCAGCAGACGCGCCCAGGACTGAAGGACGCAAAGATACATCGGACCGCATTCGGATGCGGTCGCTGGAATCCAGAGGCAACGCGCAGGGCTTACCAGTATTTTGGCGAATATTCCTGAATCACCCGTAACAGGTCGAAACGCGTGATCGAGCCAACGATCTGTTCGTCGTCAACGACCGGCAGCCGCCGGAACTTACTTTTGTTAAAGATGCCTGCCACGTAGTAGACATCAACGGTCGAAGGCACCGTTACGACTTCTGATGTCATGAAGTCGGACACTTTCGCTTTGACTGGCGGTTTGGAGTCTACGCCTTCGGTGATGAGCCTCAGCAGATCCGTTTCGGTGATAATTCCCAGCAATTTTCCCTTATGGTCCACGACGGGTGCGCCGGTGACACGATGGCGCAGCAGAAAACTGATGGCTTTTACGATCGGAGTGTCGGGGCTCAGGGTTGGCACAACCTGATCCATGCATTCACAGACTTTTGGGAGCTTTTCCATGATGAACCTCCGACTCTCATTCTACGCCCAGAGTCTCAGCCTGATAAGCAAAGCCGGCCCAAAGTCCATCGAGGGTCGAAAGCCGCTCTCAGCGCATTCTCCGGGCCCATGACCGCTTTTGCTCGGAAAGCGGAACAACTTTATGGCCAGAATCGATAGGCGCCGAGCTCCGCTACCGGCCAGGAGCGGTTGTTGGCTTGACTTGGGAAACCGGTGTGTATGGACCCTTCATTGGCGCTTTACTCAGACCGCAAATCTCTCTTGCTTTGAACAGAGACTCGTTCATGAACCACCGGACCGACTTGCTTCACGATAGGACACCATTCGCTGCCGGTCTTCATCCCACAGGCAACATGCAAAGCAGTCTCGCACATCGCGCGGCGCAAGGGTTGTGGTTACCGGTGACTGAAGTTCCGGGATCGCCTGCATCGCCTCGGGCAAACGGTAGAAGGGGATGCGCACGTTGAGGTGATGGATATGGTGATAACCGATATTGCCGCTGAACCATTGCAAGACCCTGTTCAGGCGCATGTAGCTGGAAGATTCCATTGCCGCCCGATAAAAGGTCCAGGCGTCCTCGCTGAGGACGTGCATGCGTTTGAAGCTGTGCTGGGCGAAAAACAGGTAGCTTCCCAGCGCGGAGGCAACCGTCATCGGCAACAGCACGACAAAGAAGGCGGTATCGAACCCGCCGAAAATCCATAAGACGGCAACCAGGACGCCATGCCCCAGCAACACCAGCATCGAGTCCCAGTGGCGGGCCGGGTTAGTCAACAGCGGCAGCAGCGTGATGCTGAGAAAAAAAATCGTGAAGTATCCGGTTAATACGGTCAGCGGGTGGCGCACCACTCGGTAACGGAAGCGAGTCGCACGGGAGGCCTCCTGCCACATTTTGGTCGTCATGATCGGAAAGGCGCCGATACCGGCCTCGGAGATCTGGCCGACATGGCCATGATGATAATTGTGGCTCTGTTTCCAGGAACGTGCCGGGGTGAGTGAAAGCGCCGAATAGGCGCGGAACAACAGCCACGCCAGCCGCGAATACGACAAGATCGCCCCGTGCATGTAGTCGTGGTACGTAATGAAGGCGCGCACCATCAACAGCGCTGTCAGAAGGGAAAACAGCAATCGCAGCGGCCACACCGGGGCGAGTGCGGCGCCGCACATTGCCCCGATCAGAAAAACGAAAGTCGAAGATACGAGCCGCCAGCTTTTGCGCACCGACTCCACCGCGTACGGCGCCGTTGCCCTGAGCAGATCCCGCCCGATCCGCACGTCGGCGCTGGTCTCCGAGGGTTCTGTGATTTGCTCCGCCGGGTTCATCGTTTCACTCGATATCAGCAACAAAACCACCTGAATTCATTATACAAAACATGACGATGTTTTGACCAAAGCACAGGCAGTATAAAAACTTCAGTATCTGCATCCCCAAAACGTTAACCCGCATTTCGTTTGGCGATAGGAACATGCCGGGTTTGGGCGTGGAGACAACGGGTTCCAACGCTGATTACTTGGGCCGCAATAGCCGCTTCGGGGCGAAAGCGGTCGTGAGGCGCTGAACGGGACCGAGTTCCGCTTTGAGGCAGACAGCGGAACCAAATCCGCCTGGTTGAAAAGAAGCCCAAAATCCCGCTGTCGGCTGCGGTATCAACCGGTCGATGCAACACCTAACCTCTGAGAAGAGGAAGGAGGATGTTGCCAAAGGGGGAAGTATCG
>DATCZY010000082.1:0-7196 GCA_036525655.1 Lysobacterales bacterium
GGCCAGGCTGCTCAGGGAAAAGGTCATTACCAAAACCGAAGCGCTAAAGCATGCCGAAGAATCCAGGAACTTCGAGTAACGGGGGTTGTTGTGGCCAGACTGGACGAATTATTTCGATATCTGAAAAAAAGGGGCGGTTCCGATCTGCATCTGCTGGCTACCCGTGTGCCGCGTTTACGCGTCCATGGCAGCCTGGAAGACGTTGAAGGCTGGGGGGTGTTGTCAGACGAAGACTTGAGGGGTCTGTTACGCGAACTGGTTTCGCAGGACCAATGGGACGAATACGAGACCCGTGGTGATCTGGACTTTGCCTGGGCCGTTCCCGGCGAGGCGCGCTTTCGGGTCAATTTCCTGCGCCAGCATCACGGCGTCGGTGCCGTCTTCCGTATTATCCCCGAGAAAATCCTCACTTTCGACGAACTCGATATACCCGTGGCGATTCGCGAACTGGCGAACCTGCAACGCGGGCTTGTCCTCGTCACCGGTCCCACCGGCTCCGGCAAATCCACGACCCTGGCTGCCATCATTAACGATATCAATGAAAGATACAGTAAACACATTGTCACCATCGAGGACCCGGTGGAGTTCTTTCATCTCAACAAGAAAAGCGTGATCTCCCACCGCGAGGTCGGCAACGACACACTCAGCTTTGCCGACGCCCTGAAGGCGGCCATCCGGCAGGATGCCGACGTCATCCTCGTGGGTGAGATGCGCGACATGGAAACGATCGAGTTGGCCATCACCGCGGCCGAGATGGGTACACTGGTGTTTGGGACCCTGCACACCAACAGCGCGACCAAGACCATCGATCGATTGATCGACGCGTTCCCGGCCAGCCAGCAGTCGCAGGTTCGCACCACCCTGGCCGAATCGATTTGCGCCATCGTATCGCAACAACTGCTACCGACCGCCGATGGCCAGGGCCGTTGCGCCGCCTACGAAATATTGCTGCGCACAAACAGCCTGCCCAACATCATTCGCGAGGGTAATACCACCATGCTGTCCTCGGTGATCCAGGGCGGTGTCAACGAGGGTATGTGCGCAATGGATGATTCACTGGCGCTGCTGGTCAGAAAAGGCACCGTCAGCGCCAGGGCCGCCATGGCCAAGGCCAAGGACAAGTCCCGCTTCATGGCTTCGCCGCGACGTGAATAAAAACGACAGTGGCTTTCGTAATTGCTTTTGTTAAACGCACGCCCGGGTTAGTTCGGATACACTTTTAAGTTCAACGGCTCCATTTTTGTCAAATTTGGAGTAATGTGTCTGTTGTTTTGTAGAAGCGTATCGAACCGTATGAACCATAAATTATCCGAATGGGCCAACATCGCAGAGATCATCGGGGCGGTCGCCATCATTATTTCGCTGATCTACGTCAGCATCCAGGTCAGGGATAACACCAACGCCATCCGCTCCGCGGCGACCAATGACGCAGCCACGGCGATGCAGTCCTGGTACATGACCGTCGGCAGCAGCGAGCAGACCAGCACCGTTTTCTACCAAGGTATGACCGACCCGGACTCGTTGAACCGCGAGCAGATGTTCCAGTTCATCATGATCACGCACGCTGCGTTCCTGGGTTTTCAGAACAGCTTTGAACTGGCGGAGCAGGGCACGCTGGACCCGGAAATCAGGGACTCCATCACCAATACGCTGATGGCGACGAAAGATCTGCCCGGCTATAAGATTTATTGGCGGCAGCGTGGGCCGCAGTTCAACCAGCGCTTTCGCGAATTCATTGAAAAACTGAACTCGCGCCCACCCAGCGTATCTGCCGAAGTCTACCAACACAAAAAGGATGGTTCTGAACAATGAGCATACGCAGTCATGCCGGCCTGCACCCCAAAATTGCTGACGGCGTATATATCGACCCGGATGCGGTCGTGATCGGTGACGTGGAAATAGGTGCGGGCAGTTCGGTTTGGCCGATGACCGTGATCAGGGGTGATATTCACCGCATACGCATCGGTGCAAGAACCAGCGTGCAGGATGGCAGCATTTTGCACGTGACACATGCCGGACCATATAACCCCGACGGTTTCCCGTTGATCATCGGCGACGATGTCACGATTGGTCACAAGGCCATGCTGCATGGCTGCACCATCGGCAACCGCATCTTGATCGGGATGGCGGCCGTGATCATGGATGGAGCGGTCGTGCACGATGAGGTGATTATCGCTGCAGGTACGCTCGTG
Organism: Lysobacterales bacterium; assembly: GCA_036525655.1. Lineage (GTDB taxonomy): Bacteria > Pseudomonadota > Gammaproteobacteria > Xanthomonadales > SZUA-36 > SZUA-36. The sequence goes on from DATCZY010000082.1 coordinate 2,193, forward strand.
CCACCTGGTAAAGTGCTCGAAAGTGGATACCTTTACAAGGGCAACCCGGCGCGTCAGGCCAGGCCGTTGACTGATAAAGAACTGACGTTTTTCAATTACACGTCCAAACGCTATGTCGATCTGGCCAGTACGTATATCAACGAAAAAGCGGGCGGTTCTAAATAGCGGGATCCGATTACATCTTTTGACGTCGCAGCGGTGCCTCGCCAAGCCCGCTTCCGTTCATCAGGTCTTTCAGCTTTCGGCAAGATCGACGAGCGCTTTGCCGGTCAGGCGATAACCCACCCATTCATTTTGCGGTTTGGCGCCGATGGATTCGTAGAACCTGATTGCCGGTTCGTTCCAGTCGAGCACATTCCACTCAAGACGCCCGCAGTTCTTCGATTGCGCAATTTTGGCGAGGTGCTTCAGCAGCGCCTTGCCCGCACCGGCACCGCGGTATTGCGGCGAAACGTACAGGTCTTCGAGGTAGATACCGTGTTTACCCAGCCAGGTTGAGTAATTGAAAAAATAAACCGCAAAACCCACCGCTTGCTGATCGATTTCACAAATGACGGCGTGTGTGGTGGAGTCACCCCCAAACAGGGACTGCCGGATATCCGATTCGGTGGCGATAACTGCATCCTCGGCATTCTCGTAAATAGCCAGGTCGGTGATGAAGCGCAGGATCAGCGCGCTATCTTCAACGCTGGCTGGGCGGATTTCTATGTTTGACATTGCGTGCTCCCGGTTTCACCTGTGATGCAATAATTGATTTGCGTGTTTTTCAGAATATACCCAGCGCCTTCAGGCAGGCCTTGCCGAGTTCGATACGTTTGCCTATATCGCCTTTGTCCTGCACGTCGATATTTAATGCAAAACTGTGAACATCGTCGTCTTTAACGACCCAGCCGACCCACCAGCCGATATCGGGGTCTGGTGTTGTTGTCCAACCGGTCTTGCCATATAGCGTCCGCTCATCCCTCTGCTCCAGGCGCAGAATCTCGCGCACACTCCGCTGAATTTCCGCAGTATATGGTAGTTCGCCCCTGGCAAGGCGCGCGAGAAACTGTGCCTGTTCCAGCGCGCTGATCTGCAGGGGGCCCTTCAGCCAAAAAGTGTCTACCTCGTTTCCGGTTGCATGGTTGCCATAGGGGATGGACTCCAGGTTTTCACGCATGCTTTCGAGTCCGATGCGCCGCGCAAGCTCCTGGTAGACGGGCACATTGGAGATTTTAATCGCATCGCGCAAACCCATATCCTGCTCCCAGGACCCATATGGCTGTGGTTTGCCACCATACGGCAGGGCTTCCTCGACGCTGGCAACCGCACCCGTTGCAAGGCCGATCAGGCTGTTGGCTATTTTGAATGTCGAGGCGGGGATAAACCGTTGCTCCGCGCGGGGCAGGTTATGCGCGGTCATCCGCTCAGCGCTGACGTCGTACAACACGAAGGTGCCATCGACCCCGGCTTCACTGAACAGATTTTCCAGTTGCGGATCTGATACCATTTCCATGGCATGCACCTGCCCCGCAATGAAGAACATAAAACCCGCCAATAGTTTATTCATTTGTTTCCTGAGCTTGTCGGAGCAACGAATTTTCATTCGCCCTATTTTGTCGTTTACTGCCAGAGTGTTGTGCTTTAAGTGGCTAAAAGCGCTTGCGAGTGCGTGTTCGATCCACCAGGAGCACAGTTGTGGTGGCCCGCCACTCACGCTGAATTCCATTCACTACTCAGGCTTGAGAATCAGGATTATTACACATCGGCTCGTCTGGCGGAAAAGCGCAGGGAGTCCGATGAACCGAGACTCCAAAAAACGCCTGTGTCTTGTCGCTAAACCAAATGAAAACCGTTTAGTAGGCTGGCCACAACGCCATGCAAGGATGGCTCAGTTTCCGGGCATGGACCTCAGCCAGGTGACAGCTTCCGATTCTATGCTGAAGTATTTGACCGTATAACGGTTGGTGAATGTGAACGCACTAAATAGCTTTGATGTGTTATCGATTAATTCCGGTTTGCAAAGACAGGCCAGGTAAATATCCGGCATATGTTCACTGAGCCCACGTATTTCATGATTTGCAATATTGCGCTTTTCAAGCGTCAATTCATTCAGGAGTGCCTTGCAATAACCGCTTTTCTGGCATTCCGAACCGATTGCATTGAGGATTGACTTGGCGCGTTGGGTACAGAGCGTCGTGTCGGAAATCGTTGCGACGAGATAAGAGTTCCTGTCGACGGACTCGAAGAGTATCGTCATTTTTTTACCCCCCGGGCGGCTTTTCAAAGCTTGGGTGGCCAATGGTTTTGCAACCGGGCTGGCAACACTCAGCAGCAAAAAATAATATTGAAGCCGCAAGTTAAATGAGCCTTCGAGAGTAGCACCAATAATACCAGTGGGTAACTGTGACTTTATGTCATAAAACAATCTGTGGATGGGCCCCCGATGGCTCGTGTCATCGGGGCCCGGGAGGGATATTAATTCATACTAGTCGCGGGCTAGTTGCCTCAACACGAAGTTCAGAATACCACCGTGGCGGTAATACTCGACTTCCTTGGGCGTATCCAGCCTGCTTCGGGCCTGGAACTGCTTTTTGCTGCCATCGGATGCGGTCACTGTCACCGTCACCTGCTTTGCAGAACCATCACCTAAGCCTTCTATATCAAAGGTTTCAGTACCGTCCAGTCCAAGCGTGTCAGCGTTTTCACCTTCCATGAAGTTTAATGGCAATACACCCATACCGATCAGGTTGGAACGATGGATACGTTCAAAGCTGACGGTGATGACCGCTTTTACGCCGAGCAATTGCGTGCCTTTCGCCGCCCAGTCACGTGAAGACCCGGTGCCGTATTCACTACCGGCAAGAATGATCAGTGGTGTGTTTTGCTGCTGGTAACGCATGGAGGCGTCAAATATGGTCATTTGTTCACCGCCCGGCTGGAACGTCGTCCAACCGCCTTCGGTGCCCGGAGCCAATTGATTGCGCAGGCGCACATTCGCAAAGGTGCCGCGCATCATGACCTCGTGGTTGCCGCGCCGCGAACCATAGGAGTTGAACTCCGACCTTGGAACACCCTTCGATTTGAGATAATCACCTCCCGGCGAATTCTCGGCAATCGCACCTGCCGGTGAAATGTGGTCGGTGGTGATCGAGTCGCCCAGCCTGGCCAGGCAACGGGCCCCGTGGATATCGTTCACCGGGGACACGTCCATGCTCATGCCATCGAAATAGGGCGGGTTGCGGATATAGGTCGAATCATCTTGCCAGTCAAACATTTCGCCGACCGGTGATTCAACTGCCTGCCAGCGCTCGTCACCTGAGAACACGCTGCTGTAGCTTTTCTTGAACATATCGGCGTTAACGCTTTCGGCGATGCATTGCTGGATCTCGTGGCTGCTGGGCCAGATATCACGCAGGTACACGGGCTTGCCGTCGCGGTCATTACCCAACGATTCGGTGGTAATGTCGACGTTCATGTTGCCCGCAATCGCATAGGCAACGACCAGCGGCGGCGAGGCCAGGTAATTCATCTTGACGTTGGCGTGGATGCGGCCTTCAAAATTCCGGTTGCCGGAAAGCACCGCGCAGGCCACCAGGTCGTTCTCGCGGATGGCGTTGCCGATCGGTTCCGGTAATGGACCGGAGTTACCGATACAGGTCGTGCAGCCATAACCGACGACGTAGAAGCCCATGGCCTCGAGGTCATCCATCAGACCCGCTTTATTCAGGTAATCGGTGACCACGCGCGAGCCTGGTCCCAATGAGGTTTTTACCCACGGTTTGGCGCTTAAGCCTTTGGCGGCGGCATTTCGGGCCAGCAATCCCGCACCCAGCATCACGGCCGGGTTGGAGGTATTGGTGCAGGATGTGATCGCAGCGATCACGACCGCGCCGTCTTCCAGTTCAAACTTCTGATCCTTGTATTCAACCATGGCTTTGCCGCTTCCGGCACGGCCTTGCGTGAAGACGTTCTTGTCTTTCAAATAGGCCTGTTTGGCCTGGGTCAGCAGTATCCTGTCCTGCGGACGCTTGGGGCCGGCCAGGCTGGGCACAACCTGCGACATATCCAGTTCGAGCACCGCGGAATAACGTGCTTCCGGGGAATCGGTGGTATGGAACATGCCCTGAGCGCGTGTGTAGGCTTCGACGAGAGCGACCTGTTCTTCGGAGCGTCCGGAAAGGCGCAGGTAGTTCAGACTCTCTTCATCGACCGGGAATATACCGCAGGTGGCACCGTACTCGGGCGCCATATTGGCAATGGTTGCGCGATCGGCCAGTGGCAGGCCGGGCAGGCCGTCACCGAAAAATTCGACAAATTTTCCGACCACGCCCAGTTTACGTAACATCTGCACCACGGTCAGCACCAGGTCGGTGGCCGTTGCGCCTTCGGGTAACTCACCGGTTAATTTGAAACCGACAACCTGCGGGATCAGCATGGTAATGGCCTGTCCCAGCATCGCGGCTTCGGCTTCGATGCCGCCCACACCCCAACCCAACACACCGATACCGTTAATCATGGTCGTATGTGAATCGGTTCCAACGACCGTATCGGGATAGGCCATCAACTCACCGTTGCGTTCGGCGCCAAAAATGACACGCGCGAGGTGCTCGAGGTTGACCTGGTGAACAATTCCGGTATTTGGCGGCACCACGTTAAAATTGCTGAATGCGCTTTTTCCCCACTTCAGGAAGCTGTATCGTTCCTGGTTCCGGCCAAATTCAATCTCGTTATTGACCGTCAGTGCATCGGGGCTGCCGTAGCGGTCCACCTGGACCGAGTGGTCAATGACCAGTTCGGCAGGGGATAGCGGATTGATCTTTTCCGGATTTCCTCCCAGTCGTTTCATGGCGTCGCGCATGGCCGCCAGGTCAACAACGGCGGGAACACCGGTGAAATCCTGCAACAGCACGCGGGCAGGGCGATAGGCAATCTCGCGCGGGTTCTGGCCGCCCTTGGCGCCCCATTCCGCACAGGCCTTGATGTCGTCGACAGAGACGGTGAACCCGCCATCCTCGAACCGCA
>DATCZY010000083.1:0-7706 GCA_036525655.1 Lysobacterales bacterium
ACTGATCAACCCGCATACGTCTTTCTACTTCCGCGGTGAGGTGCACGTGGTCTCCGATGAGGGTCTCAATGCCTATGGTGCGGTCACTTGGGGTCAGTTTTTCGTCTACCAGGGATTCAACGAGAAAACCGGCTGGATGCACACCTCGACCCACCTGGATTTCATGGATGAGTTTGTCGAGGATGTTTCATCGCAAAACGGCATGCTCACTTACCGCTATGGTATTGAACAGCGACCGGTCGAGGTCTCTGAGGTAACGCTCAAATACAAGGATGGCGACAAGATATCCGAACGCAGCTTCCAGATGTACCACACCCACCACGGCCCGGTGACCCATATGCTCGATGGCAGGTGGGTGACCACCAAAATCAACTGGGACCCGGTCAATGCGTTGCAGCAGTCGTATATCCGAACCAAGCAGAGTGATTACGACGGCTTCCGCAAGATGATGGACATTCGGACCAATTCATCCAACAACACCGTCTACGCCGACGCGCTGGGTAATATCGCCTATTTCCACGGTAATTTTGTACCACGGCGCGACACGCAGTTCGATTTCTCGCAACCCGTGGATGGCAGCAACCCGGCGACCGACTGGCAGGGATTGCATACCGTCGATGAAATCGTCACGCTGTTGAACCCCGAAAACGGCTGGCTGCAGAATTGCAATTCGACACCGTTTACCGCCGCGGCCGAATTCAGTCCAAAACGCGAGGACTACCCTGTTTACATGGCCCCGGACGCCGAGAGTTTTCGCGGTATTCACGCAGTCAGAGTCCTCACCGGCCAGACCGATATGACGCTCGACAAGCTGATCGAAATCGCCTACGACCCCTATTTACCTGGTTTTGAGCAACTGATCCCGGGGCTGATAACCGCGTTTGACGAGTTGGGCGGACAATACCCCGAATTGGCGCCCGCGATCGATGTGCTGCGTGACTGGGACTTCAAGGTGTCCGCAGATTCGGTGGCCATGACGCTGGCGCATTTCTACGCCACGCGTTACGAAGCGGAGGGTGCCAATCCGGACAAGCTGGAGGGAATGGACCTGATCAATTATTTCGGTACCGCATCCCCCCATGCCGAACGCTTACAAATATTTGCGACAACCTTTGTGACCCTGGCTGCCGATTTCGGCCGTTGGGACACGCCCTGGGGCGTAATCAACCGATTCCAGCGCATAACCGGTGATATCGATCAACCATTCAACGACGACGCACCCAGTCTGCCAGGCGGTATGGCCTCGGGCCGCTGGGGGGCGCTGGCCTCGTTCGGCGCGCGCTCTTATCCGGGCACGAAGCGTATTTACGGCAGTTCCGGCAACAGCTTCGTCGCGGTGGTCGAGTTTGGTGACAAGGTAAAGGACAAGAGCATGCTCGCCGGCGGCCAGAGCGGCCACCCGGACTCGCCCCACTTTTACGACCAGGCGCAACGCTATGTCGACCGCGAGTTTAAAGATGTCGCCTATTACAAAGAGGATGTCGAGAAGCGCGCGACAAGCACGTATCACCCGGGAGAGATTTTGAATCAGGAAGTCATGGGGCGCCGTTAACGGTTAATCCTCAATTTTATTGACTGTTGACTGTTGCGGTAGGGGCGCTGGGGCGGGAGCACGCCTGTCTGAAACCAATGATGTTGGGCTAACTCCTTAGCCAGGGGTACGCGGCACCTTGCGGCAGGACCGTATGAAACAGGGATGTTTCATCCGAGCCCACATGGACGTGCTCGCGGCGAGTCCTGCCGCAAGGTACCGCATACCCTGGCGAGTCCGGCAGAAATATTCAGTCTGAAACAAAAGGTAATGAACCCAACCCCCTGAAATGGGTTAATTCAGCGCTTCACTCAGGCTCTTGAGTGCCAGGTGAAGAACCTCATCATCCAGCGCCAGCAGGTTGTCCCCCACATACCATTCGAAATAACTCTGATTGGGCAGGGCCGCATCATTGGCGCCGTTGAATAACCAGATCTTATGCTCGGCTGCAATGGCGTCACGTATGGCATTGGCTTTTGCAGCCGACACCGGCAGGTACAGGTGCAGCATATTGCAGTGCGGTTGCTCCGGGTTGGGTGTTAGTCGCGGGTATTGTTTGAGAATCCTATAGAGTTCTTTGGCGCGTTTGAAATATTCGGGTATGGCCGCAAGCCTTTGCTCAAATTGCATGGCGGCAGACACGACGTAGGGCGTATGCCTGAATGTCACCGCGCCCTGCCGCTGCATATCCACTTTGGCGCGCTTGATAAATGCTTCGCTGCCCAGCAGCATCGCCCCCGCCAGCGCGCCTATACCCTTGTAGAAAGAAACATAAACCGAATCAAAACCCTCGCACACTTCCGCCAGTGATTTGCCAAAACCGGTTGCGGCCTCCCACAATCTCGCACCGTCCATGTGCAGGTGCACGTTGTTTTGTTTTGCCCAGGCCTTGATAGCCTGCAATTCTTCCCAGTCCGGCAGTTGTCCGCCGATCTCGCGCAGTGGCAATTCGTAGATCACGGCGGCCACCGGGTCGGGGTAGCTTTGCAGCGCCTCTAAAGATAATGGGCGATAGGCGGAGCCGATGCGAAATAGCTTGAACCAGTCATAGAGTTGGGCATTTTGATTCTCGTGTAACAGCAGATGCGAGGTGGGATGGGTCAGCACGCGATCGCTTCCCTTGATATCACAGGCCAATCGCAGGGCCACGACCTGTGAAGCCACGCCGGTGAGACAGAACCTGGCTGCCTTGAAACCCAGCAGCGCTGAAACCCGGGCTTCAAACGCCTGCACAAGCTCACCGTTGCCGTAGCGGTCATGTGCCACCCCATCGAGACGGCACCAGTCGGCCATCGCCTGAAAATCTTCGGCGGGCGTGGTCGAAGTGAAGCACTGATGGTGGGTTAAAAAATGCGAACAGCCTTTTTCCAGATCCATAATTTCACCTCGGTTTTCCGGCCCACTGACCTGATCGCAAGTTACTATTTCCGGCTCACTTGCGCATGTTTTACCCGGGTTTGGGCCAGCGCGAAATTTATTTAAAAGCATTCCGCCTATTCTACAAGAAGAACCTGGCCGGGTTGCCCGTTATCGCTTGATTGCGGCCGTCTTTGGGCGTAAGTTGCAGGGTTTATTCAACGCCCCCCGGAGATCGTCTTGAACTTTCGAATTGTGCCCGTTTTTGTTGTCCTCATTTTACTTCTGCCGGGTTGTAAACCCGCTGAAAATCCCTCGCTCGAAACCAGCTCAGAACCGCCCGGGCAGACTGAACAGCCCGTCGCGGCAAGCGACCCGGCTACGGCGATTGAAACCGAGGGACTGCTGCAGCGAATCAGCACACTGTCTTCCGACGAGTTCGGAGGTCGTGCACCGATGTCGGAAGGAGAACGTCTGACACTCGACTACCTCGAAGCACAATTCAGGGAAATAGGTCTCGAGCCCATGTTCGGTGACAGTTACCGGCAGCCGGTACCGCTGGTTGCCATTGAAGCCACGGGTGATTTAAGCCTGGGTGTTTCGGGCACGGATGGCGCGAAGCTGCATTCTTTCGCCAATGGACCGGAATCGGCCGTGTGGACAACGCGGGTGGTTGATGAGACCGGGCTGGAAAACAGCGAACTGGTCTGGGCGGGTTACGGCATCGTCGCCCCCGAATACGGTTGGGACGATTATGCAGGTCTCGATGTGGCCGGTAAAACCGTGATCGTGCTGGTCAATGACCCGGGTTATGCCACCCAGAACCCGGAGTTATTCAATGGCAATGCCATGACCTACTATGGCCGCTGGACCTACAAATACGAAGAAGCCGCACGCCAGGGCGCTGCCGGATTATTGATCGTGCATGAAACCGGCGCCGCAGCCTATGGCTGGAACGTCATCGAGGACGGCAGGCAGGGACCGCAGTTTAACCTGGCATCCGATGACAACAACATGCGCGATGTAAAGGTGCGTGGCTGGTTGCAACACCCCGTTGCCGAACAAATCCTGGCCAGTGCCGGGCAGGACCTGGCGACGCTTGAGGCCCAGGCGGCAAAAGGATCGATCGCACCCATAGCGTTGGGCCTGACAGCCGACGTCTCGATTCACAACAACATTACATTTGCCGAGTCCTATAACGTCGGTGCCGTACGCCCCGGCACCCAGGCCGCGGACGAGCTATTCATTTACATGGCGCACTGGGACCATCTCGGAACCGCGGCCCATGAGGAAGGAGAAGAAGGCGATTTCATCTACAATGGTGCGATGGACAATGCCAGCGGCACCGCGGGCTTGCTGGAATTGGCTGAAGCATGGGCCACTACCGCCAATGCGCCGCGGCGAACGGTCGGTTTCCTTGCAGTCACCGGTGAAGAATCCGGTTTGCTCGGCTCGCAGGCCTATGCCGCCAAACCGCAATTTCCGATGAACAAAACCGTTGCCGGCATCAATATCGATGGTCTCAATTTCACGGGTACGATGAGTGATGTGGTCGTGGTCGGCTATGGCGCCTCCGAAATGGAGGAAATCCTCGCTGATGTGGCACGGGAATCAGGCCGTACGATTACCCCGGAGGCCAACCCGGAAAAAGGCTCCTACTACCGCTCGGACCATTTCAATTTCGCCAAGAATGGCGTGCCGATCCTGTACGCACGGGGTGGCACGGTAGACCGCGAACGCGGCGCCGAGTACGTTAAACAGCGCAATGCCGAATTCATCGCCAAGCGCTATCACGCACCCGGTGATGAAATACAGGAAGACTGGGACCTTGAAGCTGCGATCGAAGACCTGCAGCTTTACTTCAGCATCGGCCAGCGCATCGCCTACAGCGATGACTGGCCCGAGTGGTACGCAGGCAACGAGTTCCGCGCCATTCGCGACGCGTCGCTGGACAATGGTCTAGCGGAGTAGGTTCGGCGCAAGGCGCAACCCCACCCTCATTCGGTAACCGTTATGGTAATTTTCTCCGACATGACCGGTGGGTTGAGAGGAACATGGGAATAGTCGCCCAGCAATAATTGCAGGGTGTGCTGGCCGGGTGGCAGACTCAGGGTGGTTTCGGTCTGTCCGCCTCCAAAATGACGTACCTGGTCCGATTTTGGCAGCGGTGCGTCCATCGGCGGCAGCGTGTCCATATCGATCAACAGATGATGATGACCGGTATTGGCCATCTCAACGCCTGCCGGCGCCACACCCATGCCCTTTAAACCGAAACGGACTTCGAAGGCTCCGCTCACGGTGTCACCGTCATGCGGCGAAATAAAATAAACCTCGGCATCGGCAAACGCGACGGGGGTGAATAGCATGGCAATGATCATTAAGATTGATAGTTTCATTATGATTTTCCTTGTTCGTTAATCCAGCGGTGAACTTCGTCTTTGAGTATTTCCAACGGCACTGAGCCCAGCGCCAGGATGAAATCGTGAAAATCGCGCAGATCGAAGTCTGCGCCCAGGCGGCTTTCGGCTTCGTGACGTAGCTGCCAGATCGTATATTCGCCCAATTTGTAGCTCAATGCCTGTGCCGGCCACGAAATATACCGGTCAATTTCCGTGGTGACCTCGTGAATTGACAAGGCGGTGTTGGAAGCCAGGTAGTCCAGCGCCTGCTCCCGGCTCCAGCCCTTGGCGTGGATGCCGGTATCGATGACCAGCCTGCAGGCCCGCCACATCTCGTAGGTCAGACGGCCGAAATCCTGGTAGGGCGTTTCGTAGATATTCATTTCGACACCGAGCTTTTCGGCATACAGGGCCCAGCCTTCGCCATAGGCCGAGATATAGTCATTGCGCCTGAAGTCCGGTTGCTCGCCCTGCTCGAGGGCCAACGCGCCCTGCAAATGATGCCCGGGAACGGCTTCGTGCAGCGTCAGGGAGGGCAAGGTGTACAAGGTGCGGCTTTCAAGGGCGTAGGTGTTCACCCAGTAGTAACCGCCCTGGCGGGCGTCCTTTGGTGAAGGCACGTAACGCCCCCCGGTGTAAAAAGGCGCGATGCTGTCGGGCACCGGTGCAATACCGTAAGGCTGACGTGGTAACTTGCCGAATAGCTGGGGCAGGCGGCCATCGATCTTCTTGGCGAAATAGGAAGCTTCCGCGAGTAGCTCGTGCGGGGTTTTTGCATAGAACTGCGGGTCCGTGCGTAAAAACTGGATGAAAGCGGCCAGGTCGCCGTCGAATTCCAGGTCCTTGATGATAGTCTCCATCTCCGCGCGAATACGCGCGACCTCGGATAACCCCAGCTGGTGAATTTCCTCGGCGGTCATGTCGACCGTGGCATAGAGATAGATTTGTTCGTCGTAAAAGCGCTTGCCGCCCGGCAGGCTCGTAGCGCCCAGCGTGGTTCGCGCGCCGGTGAAATATTCGTTCTCAAAAAACTCGAGCAGCCGTTCGTAGGCAGGCACCACGCCCTCCATGACCGCCGTGCGGGCCTGGGCAATCAATTCCTCTTTTTCGTCCCCGTTAATATTTTGGTCCATATTCAAAAACGGTTTGAAGAAAGCACTCTGCTCCGGGCTTTCTACCAGTTGCTTCCTTATCGGCAGCTCGCGCCCGGCAAGGATGACACGCGGTTGCGTCATACCGGTGCGCAGACCCTCGCGCATCAGTGCGATGTATTCATCCATGACGACGGGCAGCGCTTTCAAACGTGACAGGTAGTCGCGGTAGTCTTTTACAGAAACGATATCGGTGTCATCGCCCCAGCGGTTCCAGGACAGGTAAAAACCCCAGTCGCTGGTGAATGGGATCAGGTAGGCCCGGGTCTCGTAATCGGCGAGAAACTGGTGGATCTGCCGCTCGAACATGCGGTAATTGATGCACTCTTCACGTTCCAGGTTTTCGCAGGAGATCGCATCGAGTTCAAACCTGACCTGCTTCCAGTACTCGTAGCGTCTGAGCTGGTCTTTTTCGCTGACATGCGTGATCTGTCCGGCATTTTCCTTATCGCCGTTCTCGCGCGCCAGGTACGGAAACTCATTGGCGCGGAATGCCCACTCCCTTGCAAGCAGTTGCCCGAATACCTCACTGTCTGCCCCCGCAAACGTGTTGAATGACAGGAGAGCCAGGAGCAGGGGAAAAAGTTTAGTCATCGGATGAAGCCTTGTTTAATTCGTTGATCACGATACCAGGAATCCCTGCCAGTAAGGGTCGTCTTCAGGGTCCACCGTGATGGTGTTATCACCGTAAATCCGCGCCCAGCCCTCAATGGAGGGAATGATGGCGGGGTAGTCGCCCACCCGGGTCAGATCTTCGACGCGTCCGGTAAACTGGCTGCCGATATAGCTCTCGTGCACAAAGCGATCACCTTTTGCCAGTTTGCCACGTGCCACCAGTTGCGCCATGCGCGCCGATGTGCCGGTGCCGCAAGGTGAGCGGTCGATGGCCTGGTCGCCGTAGAAAACCGCGTTGCGGGCATCGGAACCCGGCTGTCTTGGCCTGCCGGTCCATTCGAGGTGTGACAACCTGCAGATACGCGTGTCTTCGGGGTGTATGAAACTGTATTTCTCATTCAGACGTTCACGCAGCAGCGGGCTGATACGCAGGATGTCGCCGGCGCTCAGGTCTTCGAGGTCGCGATAATGCGTCTGCGGGTCGACGATGGCATAGAAATTCCCCCCGTAGGCAACGTCCACCTTGAGCGTTCCGCCAAGCTCGGGGCAATCGACGCTCAGGTCACTGGCGTGCAGGTAGGAAGGCACGTTGACCAGTTTCACCGACTTGACCTTGTCGCCCACCCGGGTATAGGTGACAACGACCTTGCCGGC
>DATCZY010000084.1:0-4552 GCA_036525655.1 Lysobacterales bacterium
TGGGGCGATGACCACGAATACGGTCTGCGCATCCGGCAAAACCTCGAAGAGCTCGAGCGTGTTCTACAGGCGGATATGGAGACGCCCGAGACCTGAAACGAAAACCCGCCACGAGCGGCGGGTTTTATCGATTGACGCCTGCAGACCTTTAACGGTGGGCTAGGCGCCGCGCTGGCAGTGGTCCGCGATAACCTGTGCAACGCAGGTCGTGAGCTTGCGCGCAAAGGGGATGTGTAAAAACTCGTTGGGTCCGTGTGCGTTGGATTTTGGCCCGAGCACACCGGTGATCATGAATTGCGCCTCGGGGAAAAATTCACCCAGCATGGCCATAAAGGGAATCGTGCCGCCTTCACCCATGTACATGACACCGCGACCGTAGCTGGCCTGAGAACCTTTTTCCAGAGAGGCGTGCAGCCAGGGGGCGATTTCCGGCGCATTCCAGCCGGTGGCCGCGTGATCCAGCTCAAAGCTGACTTTTGCGTTGCTCGGTGGGTCGGCCTCGAGGGTTTTCTTCATGATCCGGCTGGCCGCTTCACCATCCACGGTTGCCGGTATGCGCATTGAGAGCTTCAGTGCCGTATAGGGCCGCAGAACGTTACCGGCGGATTGCAGTTCGGGCATGCCGCCGATGCCGGTATAAGACAGGGCCGGACGCCAGGTGCGGTTGAGGATGCGCTCCACATTATTGGCCGCCATTGGCTCGACGCCGTCAACGAACGGGTAGGCCTGCCAGATATCGTCGCCCAGGGCTTCTGCCATGGCGCGGGTTTGTTGCATGCGTTGTTCGGGAATTGTTGCATACAGGTCTTTCAATATGACGGTGCCGGTTTTTTCATCTTCCAGCCGGCTGACGAGTTGGCGCAGCACGCGGAAGCTCGAAGGCACGACGCCCGAGGCGTAACCGGAATGCACACCCTCGCTCAGGACATCGGCGCGCAGCGTGCCGGCGGCCATACCGCGCAGCGATACCGTCAGCCACAGCTGTTCGTAATTTCCGGCACCGGAATCGAGACAGATCACCAGTGAAGGTGTGCCAATTTTTTCTTTGAGGTGGTCGATGTAAAAAGGCAGGTCATAGCTGCCAGACTCTTCACAGGCTTCGATGATGACGACGATGCGTGCGTGCGGCAGACCCTGCTTTTGCACTGCCATCACAGCAGTCAGCGAGCTGAATGCGGCATAACCGTCATCGGCGCCACCGCGGCCGTAGAGCTTTTCATCCTTGATCACGGGTATCCACGGGCCCAGGCCTTCGGCCCAACCGGTCATTTCCGGTTGTTTGTCGAGGTGGCCATACATCAGGATAGTATCGTCGGGGTCCACGTCGCCCTGTGCCGGAATTTCCATGAATATCAATGGAGTGCGGCCCTCGAGACGGATGATATCGAGGCTGATGCCGCTGACGTCCTGCGCCTTGCACCAATTGAAGATTTGCTGGACGGCTTCTTCCATGTAACCGTGCTCAAACCAGTCGGCATCAAAATGGGGAGACTTGTTCGGAATCTTGATGTATTCGATCAATTCGGGAACGATGGAGTCCATCCACATTTCATCAATAAAATCCTGGGCAACTTGTTGATCCATAAATTTGGCCTTGTTCTTTTCAATTTAGTTGTTCGATTATCGCACGCAAGCGGACATCGGTGTAAAGTCGATCACGGAATATGCGATTGACCACCGGCAGTGGTATGCTTGCCTTTCTTTAAACGCGGCGCACAGCCGTGGTGGTACAAAAACAACTACTCATAACAAAATTGGAGCCTCAAACGTGACCAATCAAACAGATGGTGTTAGCAAACTGCAAACGGGATTACCCCCGAATGATTTTCTCGGCCATCCCGTGGCCTTATGGCAATTATTCAATATCGAGTTGTGGGAACGCTTTGCCTACTATGGCATGCGTGCTGTTCTGGCAGTGTATGTTGCGACGACTTTTTTCAGCACCATGGGTGCAGCAGAAGCGAATTCCGCTGCAAGCCTGGTCTACGGTGGGTACACGGCCCTGGTTTACGCCACTGGTATCGCCGGTGGTTACATTGCTGACAAGGTACTGGGTTACCAACGCTCCATCTTGTTGGGGGCCATCATCATGGCGACCGGTTTATTCGTGCTTCTCATTGAGGACATGAACTGGTTTCTGGTCGGTCTGGCCCTGATCGTTTCGGGTAACGGTTTGTTTAAACCCAACATCTCTACCATGATTGGAAAGCTCTATGCTCCAGATGATGTGCGGCGCGATTCCGGGTTTACCATCTTTTATATGGGTATCAATCTCGGCGCATTGATTGCACCTTTGGTAACGTCCGCCTGGATCGGAGCAACCTGGGGATTGAAGTGGGGCTTTTTTGCTGCCGGCATAGGGATGATCTTGTCCACGCTGTTTCTTGAGGTAGCCAAGAAGTCGCTTGGACAGGTCGGTTTGCCTGAAGAAGGCAAGGATGGCTGGGGGCGGTTCTTTGTTGTTGGACTCTGCGCCCTGGCATTGGCAGGCGTGGTCTACTTCCTGCTGTCTGAAAGCGCGATCCTGGGAATCCTGCTTTTTAACATCATGTCATTCGTGATTATCTACTTTTTCTCGAGTTCCTATACTAAGGCTGGTGCATCCGTTGGCATCGCCTTGTTGACGTGGTTGGTCATGCAAATGAATGCGATGACAGCCAGTTTCGGTATGCCGCAGTTCATACAACATTTGCGCGACCATGCATTCGAGCGAGATCCATTGCTGGCTTGGGGGGTGATCGTCCTGGCTGCGGCCATTTTCTTTGTTATCAAGCAAATGGCTTCGGGTAACAAGGTCCAGATTCACCGCTATATCGCGATGGTTATCCTTTTCCTGGCCAATGCCTGCTTCTGGGCGCTGTTTGAACAGGCCGGCAGTTCCCTGAATTTCTTTGCTCGTGAATTTGTGACGCCGATGTATGGCAGCATGGAAACCTGGCGGGCGGGTGGCTTTGGTATCTTCCAATCACTCAATCCGCTTTATATCCTGTTGTTCGCCCCGGTGTTTGCAATGGCCTGGCCAAAACTGGAAAAGATGGGTATGAATCCCTCGATTCCCCGCAAATTCGCCTTGGGTTTGATCCAGGTTGCACTCGGCTTCTATCTGCTGGTCTTTGCCATCAGCAACATGCAGAACGCCGAGGGTCTGGTGCCATGGATTTTTCTGGCTTTGTGCTACTTGCTGCATACCACCGGTGAGTTATGTCTGTCGCCGATCGGTCTGAGCATGGTGACCAAATTGGCGGATGAGCACGAGGTGGGCCTCGCCATGGGTGGCTGGTTCCTGTCCATTGCCATGGCGCAATATATGGCTGGATTGATTGCTGCAATTGCATCCGGTGGCGGCGGTGGTCATGGTGAGATCGCCGTATCGAACGTAGCCCAGTATTCCGATGTATATATGCAATTATTCTGGTTCGGACTCGCGTTTGGCATGGCTTACCTGATACTTGCGCCTTTAATCAACAAGTTGATGCATGGCGTAAAATAAGCCTGTTTCACAGGTTGAGAAAGCCCCGGCTATGTCCGGGGCTTTTTGTTTTCAGGGTCTGGCAAAGAACGGACAAAAACGCTAAACCCGCATTTTATCTTAAAAATCTGCTATAAATAGATAGATAGGCAGGTACATCTTCTGGACCACAAGAGGAGTCTGAGATGGTCAGTAATTCGGACTGGAGGGAAATGAAACAACGCGCCTTTGATGCCTTCGCCCGTGATGGCATGATGAGTGTTTCTGAACTCGAGCAAATCGTTGATATCGGCCTTGCCGATGGTGAATTTGATGATAAGGAAAAGGACGTACTGGTCAATATTATTTCCAATTTAACCGGTGCAGACATGACCGATGCCATGTGGTTAAAGGTCGATGAATTAATCCACAAGTTTGACCTGCATGGCGACAGTGAAGCCTTCATAGAGCACCTGGAAGAAGAACACGGGTTCTAGATCACCTTACTCCCGATGGGGGCGCTGGCACATCCGGCGCGCGGCTGTCCGCGGTTACTCATCTTTGCCGTCACCTTGCGGGTTCTCACCTGTTAATATAGCGACCTTGCTTTTTTTCGGAATTCAAACATGACAAATATTTTTACGCGCACCCTGTTGTCGCTGGCCTGCTTCAGCCTGCTTGTTCTCACCGCCTGTAACAAAGCTGAAGAGCCCAAACCCCTGGCGAAATCACAAGTTGTGATCGCGGAACCCGAGACCTGGGAAAAGTTTGTAACCCGGCAAATAGAGGAGCACATCCAGAACCACCCGCAATGGGCGGTTTTCCAGGGGCGCCACGAGTACGACGGGCAACTCCCCGACTGGAGTCGCGCCGCTATTGAAAAAGAAATCTCGCGTTTACACCAGCAGCGCGACGAGGCCATGGCTTTTGCCGATGACCAGATGAGCGCAGAACAGCGCTATCAGCGCGAGTACCTCCTGTCGCGCGTGGACCAGGACCTGTTCTGGATGGAAAAGGCACAGTATCCGTTTCGCAACCCCGAGTATTATTTTGGCTGGTTGAGTGATTCATTGGACCCGAGCCCTTATATCGCCCTGGATTATG
>DATCZY010000085.1:0-3633 GCA_036525655.1 Lysobacterales bacterium
CTTCAGCAGCCTTTCAGTCAAAGCCTTTATCAACTGAGGCCGCCGCATGATTTGAATTTCTTGAATAAAGCCCTTTAGTTGCCGGCTCGAAGCACTTATAACAGGTAGTTATTTCCTTCTGAACGCAGCTTCGAGCGATCCTTACGCCAGTTGGGGTTCAACTTTTCCAGCAGGGTGTAAAACGCCCTGCCATGGTTCATCTCCCGCAGGTGGCAAAGCTCGTGGGCGATGACCGCGTCAATAACGGGCAAGGGCGCCTTGATCAAATGGGTATTCAACTTGATCACCCCCCTTGATGAACAATTACCCCAGGTGCGTTTCATTCTTCTCAACTTGAGTGGCAGCGGTTGGTCGCCCACCCAGTCAGCCCGGCCCGCGATTGTCAGCAGGCGGGCGCTTAAAACCCTGGTGGCCTGCTCTTGGTACCAACCCCATAAAGCCCTGCAGATACTGTCGGGATCGGTTGACCCGGCATGTACCCTGATTTCATCCCCGCTGAAAACCACGGCGGCTTTCCGCTTCGGACACGGATCAATGACCAGGGGATAGCGCTCACCAAGATAGAAGTGCATTTCACCCTCTGTAAAACATAGCGGCTCCAACTGCCGTTGCCGGGCCCTGATCAGAAAACGTTCTATGCGCGACGTGTTTTGAGACAGGGTCGCGTCGATATGCGCCTTTGACCAGTGGCGTGGCGCCACGACCACCAGTCCGCCCGATTCATCCAGCTCCATGTGCAGGCGTCTTGTTACCCGCGCACGAGAGGTGATGGTGTACTCCATCGGGCCGGCAGGTGTTTTCAGGGTTGAGCGTCGCATCGTGTGTCCATTTTATTCGTCTGAATGAGAATTATTTGTCGGTTTATCGCATCATGATTAAACATTTTGTTTGTTTTGTTGTCATTTATACAAGTCATAAGGATTTGGGTTATGAACCGTCAGGAAATTGTCGCACTCAAATTGCAGATGGGTATCGACCCATCGGCAAAAATTTTGCCCAATGTTCTGCTGGCCATGTGGCAACAGCTGAAAATTGAAAGCGGGCAAGCCCTGCGCAACCGACCCGGCGCGATTTTAAGCCCGGATCAAATGACTTCCACTCCAATTGATGTATGACTTTTCCCTCCTCTGTTCAGCCGGGCCACCCAGGTGGTTCGGCTTTTTTTTTGGAGAGAATGGACGGTAAAAAGTGATCTGGCAAATCGGCCTGCAGTGTGTGCAGGCTCCGGCGTCTGAACGCATCCATCGCGTGTAAAGTCAGCCTATTGATTGGCTTACGATTGCAATGCCGCAGCGAGACTAGCTTTTTAATCATGCTTCGGGTATGCTTTATTCAGTAACAGGTTTTGGTTGGGGGCTTTCTAAACTTGTTTCTCAATACTGCCAGCCGGCAGGGGTCAATATCCGGTTGCTGTTGGAAGACTGATTTCGCCACCCGCTGTACTCGGGCGGTACAAATACAGCTACGGAATCCAGAGCAGTCTACTTAAAGACAGAAACAGGTTCCGCCGTTAATTTTGGCCAAAGCCGCTCAGAATTTGGTACAGGGAAAATAAAGCAGGTGTTTCACATTGAAACACCTGCTTTTTTTTTGCAGGACAGCATCACCTTCCTACCTTACAATCTCACCTGAACCCGGGGACGGGGCTATTGAGGCAGAAAACCAGAGATGTACTTACCCGCGTTACGTTATCGAATATGCCATGCTTTATTTCCGGTCCCGGCCTGTCGCGAGCATGATCGCAAAATAACTGAAACTCAGGACTCGCTCAATGACTGATCCGACAGGATTTTCGCTGGGTATGTCGGTCAACCCGGCCAGCACGTTCAAGCCATTGCCCGACTGGGTCGCCTTCGATCTGTGCCAGGCCTACCCGGTACCCGGTGGAAACCTGTTATTGCACAATACCCAGAACGGTAAGCGGGCGATGGTAAAACCCGAGGTTTTCTCCGCCTTGTTGCACTGTGGACAGTTTAAGACCCTCGACCAGCATGCCGCGACCATCATTGAACTCAATCCCGCCATGCAAGGCCAGCAGGCTGATATCCGCAAGGTGCTGTCGAGCATGCTCGACGGCGGCATCCTGCTGTCTGCCAAAAGCGTCTGCGACAAACTCAAGTCTAAAGTTGATAGCGGAACCGAAGAAAAGGAAAGGCCGGGTCCGGTCGTAACCATTCTTACCTGGGAACGTCCGCAGGCGCTGGAACGCTTGCTCGAATCCATTGCCGCCAATTGTAATACTGAGAATTTTCAGCGTATTTATGTCATAGACGATTCCCGTAAAGCAGAAAACATCCGTCAGAACCAGAAGCTGACAGAGCGTTTTGTTTCGAGGATTGCCGCGCCGATTCAATATTTTGGCCAGTCAGAACAGCTGGACTTGCTAGATAAGCTCGTCGCACGGCTACCACAACACGAAAACGCCATACGCTTTCTGATAGACCGGCCACGCTGGAAAGACTTCTGGACCGCCGGTTTGACCCGTAACCTGGCCTTGTTGTTGTCACCTGGCAATCGCCTGGTGATGATAGACGACGATGCCATCTGCGATGTATATGACCCACCCCGGCAAAAGCCCGACATCAGCTTTTCGGATGATCCGCGAGAGGCGGTCTTTTTTGGCAACGAACAGGAATGGGCTCACCTGCGACAGCCCATTAATCCAGACCCGATCAGCCGCCATATGCAATGCCTCGGCCTGACTTTTTCCGAGGCATTATCGGTGTTGGGGCAAAACCATCTGAAGCCCGCCGGTTTCAAAAACGCAACCGCGCTAGAGCTGAGCGAATTGAAAAATGATTCGGAGGTTCTGCTCACCGAGTGCGGCTCACTGGGCTGCCCGGGTACCGCTAATAATAACTGGCTGCCGGATATGGCGCCGGATTCACTCCAACGTATGCTGGCGTCAGAAGAAAAGACCGCCCAGGCGCTCGGCAGCCGCAAAGTATGGAGCGGCCGCAGCCACCCGCATTTTGCACCGCGCTCCAACATGTCGCAGATTACCGGTTTTGATAACCGCCGGATGCTGCCACCCTACCTCCCCATCATTCGGGGAGAGGACCGTTTGTTTGGTTACATGCTCGATTTTATTTTTCCAACAGCCGTGACGCTGGATTACCCGTGGGCGGTACCGCATTTGCCGGTGCCGGATCGCAGATGGCGCGACCGGGATTTGAATTTCACACCGGCTGATTCTTTTCCTGTTTTCTTTATTGAAAAGATCATTGAAAGCAAATCATCCTGTCACGCCACCGGCCCCGACGATCGCCTGGCAAGTTTGTCGTTATGGTTTAGCGATATGGCTGCAGCATCTGCTGAGTCACTGGTGGCGATGTATCGCGACAGCCGCTTGCGCGGTGATTCAGAGAGGCTCCGGCACTTGACTGCCCTGTTGGAAAAAAACGCATCAGCTCCGGTCAACTGGCAGAACTACCTGCGAAACGGTATTGCACAATTAAATGCCGATTTGGATCTGGCGAGCCGGAACGATTTCGTTGTCAGGGGGCTGCCCGCCTCGATGGAAACGGATGAACTAATCGCGTTCTGGAGAAAGGTGTGGTCTGATTTTGCGGCCACGCTCAAGGCATGGCGGGAAATCCGCGATGCTGCAGCCAATCTCGCCAGTTCAGCTTA